>NZ_QAJQ01000018.1:0-47277 GCF_003852395.1 Pedobacter sp. KBW01 | reverse complement strand
TTTCTTCGTTTATAGCATTTGGGTGGAAAGATTAAAGAGTTACGCAAGTTAAGGTTGTTTTTGGATGGTAAGATATGCTTTATAAAGC
The DNA here is from genome assembly GCF_003852395.1 of Pedobacter sp. KBW01. Taxonomy (NCBI): domain Bacteria; kingdom Pseudomonadati; phylum Bacteroidota; class Sphingobacteriia; order Sphingobacteriales; family Sphingobacteriaceae; genus Pedobacter; species Pedobacter sp. KBW01. The sequence continues at coordinate 47,189 of NZ_QAJQ01000018.1, read as the reverse complement.
GTTTTAATTTCCTTACCCCCTTCAATAAATAAAGATTTAAGCCACAAACGCAGGAAGATAACCCAGATGGTAAAGGAAATCCCTTTTGGCTCCTACAAGAACATACCAAAGCTCGCATTACGCCTCCAAAAGAATTGTACGAATAGTAGGACTGAACCTTTGCCATTAGGAGAGCTTTTACTAATGGATTTATTAGCTTATGTTGTTATTAATCGCAGGAAACAATCGATAGATTCATTTGAAAGGCTTAGACTAAGCTTTAGCTTCTTCTTTAACAGCGAGTTGACCACAAGCTGCATCGATATCTTTTCCTCTGCTACGGCGAATATTGGTATTAATACCCTGGCTCTTCAAATAATTTGAAAAAGCATCTATTTTATCACCTTCTGCGTTAGTAAAATCAGCAAAAGAAATTGGGTTATACTCAATCAAATTTACCTTACAAGGAATATGCTTGCAGAACTTGGCCAAATCCATAGCATCAGAAATTTCATCATTGAAATGATTGAAAACAATGTATTCGTAAGTTACTGGGTTTTTGGTTTTTGCAAAATAGTATTTTAAAGCTTCGGCCAGCGCTTTTAACGAGTTTGCCTCGTTAATCGGCATAATTTCGTTACGCTTCTCATCATTGGCAGCATGTAATGATAAGGCTAGATTAAATTTAGCGCCATCATCGCCCAGTTTCTTGATCATTTTAGCAATACCAGCTGTAGAGACAGTAATGCGCTTATAACTCATGTTTAAGCCATCTGGTGCGGTTATGCGTTCAATGGACTTTAATACGTTAGCGTAGTTTAACAGCGGCTCTCCCATACCCATATACACAATATTGGTAAGAGGATTGTTATAGTTTTCTTTAGCCTGTTTATCTATTAATACAACCTGATCATAAATCTCATCCGCATTTAAATTACGCTTGCGATCCATATAGCCCGTTGCACAAAACTTGCAGGTTAAACTACAACCTACCTGAGAGCTTACACAAGCAGTCATGCGGTCTTCTAAAGGAATTAGAACCCCCTCAACGATATTTCCATCTGCTAGTTTAAAGGTATTTTTAATGGTATGGTCGTTACTGAACTGAGAGTTGTTAACCTGCACAGCATTAATGGTAAAAGTTTCGTCTAAAGCTTTTCTTAAGTCTTTAGAAAGATTGCTCATTTGTTCGAAACTCGTTGCCGATTTTTCCCAAAGCCATTGATAAATCTGTTTAGCCCTGAATGCAGGTTGTTGCATTGCAGTAAGATGTTGTTGCAATTGTGGCAGATCTAACGCACGGATATCGGTTTTTTTTGCTGTTACCATTTGCTGCAAAGGTACTTAAAAAAGCTGGAAGGCAGAAAAAATGAAGTTTTAACCTATTCCAAATGAATAAATTTTACATTAATACGCAGCCAGGAAGAATTCTGATAGCGCGAGATAAGCACATAAGGGAACATAATATTTCTGGTCGTAACGGGCAAATACAGTGTGCTTTATCTTTCGGAAAATACCCACATACCGAAAATCGCCAATGGTTCTGATCAAAAAAATAATTGCAATCCCATAGCGGAGGTAGTGTGGTACATCGATTTCGAAATGAAAGTTATGCGCAAAGGTAATGGCTGCAAAAGCAAGCAAACCCAGGGCTACAACCAGTGTGCCGATTTTTCCGGGATTAAAAATAAGCTGGTGTTGCGCTGTAGTGGGTAAGGCAGCATTAATACCCCATTTACCACCAGACAGCCAGTAAAAGTGAACACCTGCCAGAAAAAGAAAAATGGTTGTATTGAGGTAAATAATGCTATTCATTAGCGTCCGCGTTTGCGTGAATGTGATTTATCTGTTGATTTCGGTCTGGATGATTTAACATTACGGTTACCAGAATTGCTTTTAGCAGGGCCTTTTTTTTGCCCTCCCTGAGCTGGATATTTTTTGCCAGCTGTTTTTGGCTTGATCTGTTTCTTCGGTTGCTCCTCCCTAAGTTCCGGAATTTCTTCCCAGGCATTTGGTTTTTTCTTAGCGGTACTTTTTGATTTTGGTTTAGCTTCTGAAGAAGATTTTTCAATGCTTTTGGTAATGCTGTTCATCTCGTCTTCGGTAAGCTCCCTGAATTCGCCCGTTGGAATGCCCTTTAGGTTAATGTTCATAATCCGGGTGCGTTCTAATCTGGTAACTTCATATCCGAAATGCTCGCACATTCTACGGATTTGTCTGTTTAAGCCCTGAATCAAGATAATATTAAACACAAAGGTACTGATTTGCCGTACCTTGCATTTGCGGGTATTCACACCTAAAATGGGTACACCATTACTCATTTCGAAAATAAAATCTTCGGTAATGGGTTTGTTAACTGTAACGATATATTCTTTCTCATGCTTATTCCCTGCCCGTAAAATTTTGTTCACGATATCGCCATTGTTTGTCAGGAAAATTAAACCCGACGAATCTTTATCTAAGCGGCCAATGGGAAAAATCCTTTCGCTGTAGTTTACATAATCTACAATATTATCGCGTACTCCACTTTCGGTCGTACTGGTAATGCCTACCGGCTTATTAAAGGCCAGCAAAACAAAACTGCTTTCTTCTTTAGGTTCGATGTTATGCCCGTTAACCATCACTTTATCGCCGGCAAAAACCTGATCGCCAACTTTAGCCCTTTTTCCATTAATGAAAACCGTTCCTTTTTCAATGTAACGGTCTGCTTCACGGCGCGAACATAGTCCACTTTCGCTGATGAATTTATTTAAACGGGTGGCAGAGTTGTTGTTCATACTGCAATTTTACGGAAATAAATTGTGTTATCCATTCGATAGGTTGGCAACAAATTGATCGAGGGTACTTTTAAGTGCCGCTAAGGTTTCTGCATCCGAAATAGTAGCTTCTTGGTTAATTTTAGTTTTAGCATAAGGAATTAACAATGGATATACTTCTGCCTCAATAACCGTTAAAATATCAATTAAAGATTGGTACGCTTTTTCACCCTGCGAGGAAGCAACGATAGCTAAAACGGGTTTTCTAGAAAAGGAGGAGGAGCTTACAGTCCAGTCCATTACATTTTTCAAGCTACCTGGAAGCCCCATTGCATATTCGGGAGTGGAAATTAAAATTCCATCTGCCTGACTCATACTTTTTCTGAGTTGTTCGACCTGTTGAGGCGGGTGCATGGTATCTGAATCGGGGTTAAAATGTGGAAGATCTGCAATAGAATTGAGGGTGGTTACCTCGTATTCAGCGCCCAGCAGTTGGGCGATGGCCGCAATAAATAGGAGGTTGGTAGATGCTGTTTTGGTACTACCGCAAATTGCAAATATTTTCTTCATGGCTAAAATTAGCAAAGTGAAAATGCAATACAAAAGCAGGGAGGTAATACAACCGTCATTTCAGAGGAACAGTAATGCACCAAATCTGTTTCCCATGAAATGACGGGTATAATTTTACTTAAAAACTCTGGTCATCGGCACTCGGACCATAGCTACCTGGTAAAGGAATATTTAATAACCTTAAATAAACCCCCAGTTGCGCACGGTGGTGTGCGGTTTGGCTAAGGGCATGGCGGATAGTTTCGTATTTGGTATAATCAGCCAAAATTTGTTCGCCATTTCTCAAAGTCCATTTTTCTGATAGCACTCCTTCATTTGTTTTTTCGAGTTCTGTTTTGCCGCTGGCATAGCTTTCTTCCAAAAGTTTGGTTAAATCGGCAGCAGTTTCGATTTTCTTCTCCTCGTATGGTACTGCAGCAAAATCAAGCCCGTCGGTTGTAAGTGCCATCGCAATCCAACCTGGTAATTCGGCAATGTGGCCGGCCAATGATTTCATTTTCATACTTTTCTCGTGCGGAGCCCAATCAAATTTATCAACTGGTACCAGGGCCATAAATTTTTTTGTCGTATTAAATTCTGCCTCTAACTCTTTCAATAATGCTTTAATAATGTCCATATTTTTTTGTTTTGTTTTTTCTGCTGTGTGTAAGTCCATCAGTAATAAATCGGCAATGCTCATGATTTTGATGTTTGTTTAAACAAAGAAAACATGGCCGACTGACAACCCTATGGCAGTGTAAAAAAAATATTTTAATAATTTACAGGCAGCAGGTGCATGTAATCGTTTAAAGGCATGTGTGTTGATTTTCTGAAGGAAATACCCAGATTTTTGATGCAGATAATCCGGGTGAGGTTAAAATCGCGGTACTCATTGCGGTAGTGGCACCAGGCAATTAAATGCCAGCTAAAAGCATAAAAAATTAATCCAATTGGTTCTACTTCCCGTTTGCTTACTTCTTCTTTGTTGTTTTTATAATCGAGTTCAATAATATGTTTCTCGGCAATGGCCTGCTGAATGAGCGATAAATACTCAAAATTAAAATTAAGCCTTTCGGGTATCTGCAGTTTAATGTGCTGGTTCATGGTTTCCAGCTTTTCTTTCTGGTTGCTTTTGAGAACCGATTTTACTTTGGTAAGTGCGGTGGAATAATGCGCCCGGATAGAATGATCGGCAAAACCATTTACCAGGCTTTCTACCAGTAGGAGGGCATTGGCCTCTTCCATATTAAAAGAAACAGGAGGTAAAAAATAACCCTGCACCAAGTAGTAACCTTTGTGCTGCTCGAAACTTACCGGAATACCCTGTTCGCACAGGGCTTTAATATCGCGGTAAACCGTACGGATACTCATGTCAAACCGTTCTGCAATTTTTTCGGCGGTAATGTATTTTTTAGATTGGAGTAGAGTTAATATGCCGAAAAGGCGATCGATACGGTTCATGTTTGGTTTTTATTAGGCGATGTATAAAATTAAAGTTTTTTGTGCAGATTTCTTGTGGTACGTTATTTGTAAACAATAAAAAGATATCAATTTTACCTGTTAGGCCGTTTATAATGGTGGTGGGGGTATATAATCTGAAATATGGCGGCTGTAATTCAAAAGCGTTTTTTCCGGGCAGTAAAAAGTAAAGTAATTATAGGTTTCTTATTGGCCTGTTTTGCCTTGCTGATGGCATGGGGGATCAGTAAGTTTGCCTTTACGCGTATGCTGGATACAGTTGAGGAAATTTCGGCACCAAATGATCGTTTAAGGATTGTGAATGATCTTTCGCATAAAATTGCCAGGCTTGATCAGTTGCAGCGCGATGAAGCATTTAATAAGCAGGGCAATTACAGTTTTCTGAAAGAATCACGCAAATTACGTTCTAGTTTAGATACGCTCAGGAGCTTATATCGGGGCGATTCGGCACAGCTGGTGCGTATAAAATCTATCAAGAACCTGCTCTCTGATCGCGATAAACAATTTGTAAACTACCTGAAAGTGAGAGAAACTTTGGTAAATACCAAATCGTTCTCTGATGAAGTTCAGAAATTGAATGAACTGGTGGCCACACGTGCAAGGCAAACAGACAGCGCCATATTAACCACCGAAACAACTACATCTACCACTACCGTTGCTCCGGAGGAAGAGAAAAAATCGCGTAGTATTTTTGCCAAGATCTTTGGAAAGAAAAAATCAGAAGCCTACAAGATTATTAATGAAGAGTTTAAAGTTAAACGCGATACTTTAAATGCGAAGGCCGAAGATAGCATTATGAAAAGTATGACCGGTTCGTTAAAAAATATCGAACAGGAGCAACGCCAGAAAAGCCAGAAATTTTTAAAACGGGAAGCTGATTTATCCAATGCCAGTAATGTATTAACGGCACAAATGCTACAAATTTTGCGCGAGGTTGAAGGACAAGCTGTAGCGCAGGTTGATTTAAACGGTATTCAGGCCAAGGAAGTGGTAAACGACGGGATTACACAAATTACGATCATCATCCTCGCATTTTTTCTGCTTACCGTTATTCTGCTCTATTTAATTCTTGCCGATATTACCCGAAGCAATAAATACAGGAAGGCATTGGAGCAGGCCAAGGATGAGGCCGAGTACCATGGTAAAGCCAAACAGCGTTTTCTTTCCAACATGAGTCACGAGATCAGAACGCCGCTGCAATCGATACTGGGTTATGCCGAATTAATTACCCAGCAGGATGTACCCCAGAAAAAAGATATCGATGCCATTTATCAGTCATCTATCCATTTGTTGCAGATTGTAAATGAAGTATTGGATTACAACAGGATCATTTCTGGCGAGTTCCGTTTTAATCATCAGGTATTCGATATTAAAAATGTTTTAGACGAAGTGATTTCGGTAATGCGTCCGCTGGCCGAACAGAAATCGCTGCAGTTAATTGTAGATTTAGGCCTTGATCACCTCGAATCGGTTAAAGGTGATGCTTTCAGGTTAAAGCAAATTTTATTTAACCTTTTGGGCAATGCGGTTAAATTTACTTTAAAGGGCGAAATAAAACTGGCAGTTTCTTATAAAAAGCAAGGTAACGACCTGCATTTTCATTTTACCATACAGGATACCGGAATTGGTTTTGAAGAAAAAGACCAGGCCAAAATTTTCAATGAATTTGAGCAGATTGAATCGCCCGAAAAATACATCATCAATCAGGCCGGTACAGGTTTGGGCTTACCCATTGTAAAATCGTTAATTGAAACACAGGGTGGACGGATTTATGTTAAAAGCAAACCTGGCATCGGTACTACGTTTAATATTTACCTCAAATATGAACATACTACTGAGCGCGTTTATAATGAACGCGATTTAGAAAATTATACCATTGTAAATCCGGGCACAGTATGGGTAATTGACGATGACAGGCTGATTTTGGAGCTTTGTGGTACAATCTTTCAGAAGAATAAAATCCCTTTTAGAAGTTTTACCCAGGTGGCCGATATTTTGCACGCGAAGCCTGAAGATGATTTAAAATATGTACTGATTGATATGCGGATGCCTGAAATGACAGGCTTTGAGCTTTGCCATTTACTAAGGAAAAAACTGTCTGATTCGGTTAAATTTTATGCCATAACCGCGCAGGTTTTGCCCGAGGAGCGTGAAATGGTTTTAAGTGATGGTTTTGACGGCTTGATTATGAAACCATTCAGAGCGATAGATATCTTATCTATTTTTGATAAAGCTGCAATTTTAACCGAGCAACCCGAATTTGATTTTTCGGCTATAGAAAAAATGACTTTCGGCGATCAGCAGTTGCTGGAAAAAATAATGGATAGGTTTAAACAGGATTCTATCGATGACCTGGCTGCTATAAAAGCGCACCTTGAAGAAAACGATCAGGATAAAAGCAGATTAATTGTGCACCGGCTTGCGGGTAGAACAGGGCAATTAGGTGCAAAAACGCTGGCTAACTCATTTAGGTTGTTAGAAATTGAAATTGCCGGGAAAGGATTAACCAGGCAAATTAAAGCCGATGTTTCTGTACAGATTAAAAAACTAGCGGATTTGATTGCTGTAATGGAAGAAATGAATTATACAGATTAACGATTACTCAATACCGTAACGCTCCATTTTCGCATATAAGGTTTTGCGATCGATATTTAACATTTTTGCCGCTTTTGATTTGTTGTGCTTAACTTTAATCAGCGTTTCGGCAATGAGTGTTTTTTCGTTCTGTTCATTAACAGCCTTTAAATCAGAAGAACTTCCGGGCTGCGTTTGCTGATGAACAGCAATCATCATTTCATCTGGTAGGGCTTCTATCTGCGCCACCTCGCCCGGACTTAGCAAAACCATTCGTTTAATTACATTGCTTAACTCGCGCAGGTTACCCGGCCAATCGTAATGGAGTAGAAGTGATTTTGCCTCGGCCGATACGCTTTTAACGTTACGTTCAAGGTCACGGTTCGCCAGTTGTATAAAATGATTGATGAATAATTCAAGATCACCCCCCCGCTCGCGTAAAGGCGGAAGCTGGATTTTAAATTCGTTCAAACGGTGGTATAAATCTTCGCGAAACTCTCCCTGCTGTATGCTGTTGGCCAAATCATCGTTGGTAGCGGTAACGATGCGAACATTAACCGGAATTTGTTTGGTGCTGCCCAGCGGCTGGATTACTCTTTCCTGTAAAGCCCGCAGTAGTTTAATCTGCACTTCGTAACTCAGGTTTCCAACTTCATCTAAAAATAGGGTTCCGCCGTTTGCCGCTTCGAACTGTCCTTTTTTATCGTTTAAAGCACCGGTAAAAGCTCCTTTAATATGCCCGAATAATTCGCTGGCTGCCAAATCTTTCGATAATGCGCCACAATCTATTGCCACAAAGGGCTTGTCGGCACGTTTACTCTGCTGATGCAACGTTCGGGCTGCAAATTCTTTTCCGGTACCACTTTCACCCTGAATAATTACCGACATATCGGTAGGTGCTACCAGGTTAATGTGGCCGTATAGTTTATCGGCAATGGCACTTTTGCCTTTTATAAAATCGCTGTTTATCTGTTCAGGTTCCGTGCTTTTTAAATCCTTTTTAGCTAAAGAGTTCTTAATTACCATTAAAAGCTCATCTGGATTAACCGGTTTGGTAATATAATCGAATGCACCTAGCTGGATAGATCTTACAGCGGTACGCACATCATTAAAGCTGGTCATAATAATTACCGGAATGGATATCCCCTGATCACGAAGGTGGTTAAGCACATCAAAGCCAGTTCCATCTGGCAGGCGGTAATCGATTAAGAGCAGTTCAAATTCGTTATTTTCAATCAGTTTAAAAGACTGTTTTACGTGGGTTACAAGGGTAATCGCGTGATCGTTTTTTGTTAAAAAACCTTCAAGTAATTGAGCAAAAGTAGTATCGTCTTCTAAAATCAGGATTCTCGCCATGTAACAAAAATAAGAAAAGCCGGACATAATCCGGCTTTCTTATACTAGGTAGATGTAATATTTGGGTTTTATTGTACGGGTTTACCGTCTTTGTCAATTTTCACAGAACCTGTTTCTGCTTCTTTTTTAACATTGATTAAGTAATACTCCTTTGTTCCTTCTTTAACCGACCATGCTTCAGTAGCGGTCCATCCTTTATATGCATCAGATTTTAATGCAGTTTTAACTGGCTCAGGTAGTTCTTCTAATTTAACCGGAGTTTTTACTGCGCTATCTTGAACTGCAACAATTGCAGCATTTTTCATTGTATTTACTTCACTTGCCTGTACTGCTGAGAATCCTGCAAAAGCTAAGAACGCAGCTGATAAAATTAATTTTTTCATTTTTTTTAATTTGAGGTGATGCGTAGCACAAAGGCTACGCTTATATTAATTATGCCTGAACGGCGCTTATACAATTTAAATTATTGAACTGGTTTACCGTCTTTGTCAATTTTCACAGAACCTGTTTCTGCTTCTTTTTTAACATTGATTAAGTAATACTCTTTTGTTCCTTCTTTAACCGACCATGCCTCAGTAGCGGTCCATCCTTTATATGCATCAGATTTTAATGCTTTAGCTACCGGCTCAGGTAATTCTTCTAATTTAACCGGAGTTTTCACTGCGCTATCTTGAACTGCTACAATTGCAGTAGGTTTTAAATCTTTAACTTCACTTGCTTTTACGGTTGAGAATCCTGCTAATGCTAATACTGTTGCTGCTAATACGAACTTTTTCATAGTATGATTTTTAAAATTTAATTTATGTAACAATACTTGCTAAGGTTTCATAATGGTGCCAAAACTGGCACAGATTGTTAATCTTCTGATTATTAGTTCTTTATTGTTTTGTGTGGTTTTACTATGTGTGGAGTTCCTCCACACATTGGGGAGAATAACTACAGGTATGGTCAACTTTTGAGGTTAAATAATAGGCTGTGCTGGTTAAGACACCTTGCTTTTAAATATTTTTGATTTAATTTTTTTAAAAAGAGAATTTTTTTCTATCATTGCAGCCCGATTAAAAGCCTCCTTAGCTCAGCTGGTAGAGCAACTGACTTGTAATCAGTAGGTCATTGGTTCGATTCCGATAGGAGGCTCTTTTTCTTTCTTCCCTTACCACCTTATTATTATAAAATCATTTTATTTAGCCATCAATATATTTTGATGCCTTGGTTTAATCCACTTAATTTGCAGGTATGCTTAAATACTTTTCTGCCGATTGGATTTTTCCTGTAAGTAGTTCGCCAATTAAAAATGGTGTAATTGCGGTAAATGCCGCCGGTGAAATACAACAGGTATTAACTGCTGCAGCGGCAAAAAATCTGGATGTAGTTCATCATAAAGGCGCTATTGTTCCCGGCTTTATCAATACGCATTGCCATTTAGAGCTTTCGCACATGCTGGGGTTGATACCGGAAAAGACTGGTTTGGTAGAATTTGTTCAATCTATTATTAAAAGCAGGCAGAGCGATACCTTACAGATTGAATTGGCTATGCAAAAGGCTGATCAGCAAATGTTTGAAAACGGGATTGTTGCCGTTGGCGATATTGCTAACCAAATCGTTTCAAAAGCAATAAAGCAAAACAGTAAAATACACTACTATACTTTTGTAGAGGCAATGGGCTTTAATCCCGAACGTGCAGCGGCAATAATGGATTATACCAAAGGAATTAGAGAGGCATTTAGTCCGCTCTCAGCTGCTGTGGTTCCCCATGCACCATATTCTGTTTCTCCTGAATTGTTCAGGTTAATTAATACCGAAGCACAAAATGAAGGGAGTTTAATCAGTGTACATAATCAGGAAACTGTTGATGAAAATGCTTTTTTTGAAGATAAAACAGGCGGGTTTTTAGCTTTGTACCAATTTTTGGGATTGGACATTTCGTTTTTCGAACCCACTAAAAAAACATCGTTGCAAAGCTGGCTGCCTTATATAGCGAAACAAAAAACCTTGCTGGTACACAATACAGTTTCGAACCGGGCCGACGTGGAGTTTGCCAAACAAAACAATTCAAATTTATACTGGTGCCTTTGTCCGCTGGCCAACTTATATATAGAAAATGCGTTGCCCGATGTTGATCTACTTGTAGAGGAAGGTGTGAAAATTACTTTAGGGACCGATAGTCTGGCCAGTAACCACCAGCTTAATATATTAGCCGAAATGAAAACCCTTCAGGAACATAAACAGGTGGATTTTGAAAAACTTTTACAATGGGCAACCATTAATGGTGCCGAATTTCTTGGATTGGATGAGCGGTTTGGTACGATAGAAATTGGTAAAACACCAGGGTTAAACCTCGTACAGCTTTCAGAAGGTTTTATTATTGAAAGTGATCAAGTAACAAGATTAATTTAGTTTATGAACCCAATCTGCAAACTTTTCAATATTAAATATCCCATTATCCAGGCTGGCATGGTTTGGTGTAGCGGTTGGAAACTGGCTTCTGCAGTTTCTAATGCTGGTGGTTTAGGCATTATTGGAGCAGGCTCCATGTATCCTGAGGTTTTAAGAGAACACATTCAAAAATGTAAAAAAGCTACCGATAAGCCTTTTGGTGTTAATATTCCGTTGCTGTATCCCAACATCCAGGAAATTATTGATATTGTAATTGACGAAGGTGTGAAAATTGTTTTTTCATCGGCGGGCAATCCGGCCACATGGACTAAAATTTTGAAAGATAAAGGGATTACCGTTGTTCATGTTATTGCAAACACCAAATTTGCGCTAAAAGCAGAAGAAGTGGGTGTAGATGCCATTGTTGCTGAGGGTTTTGAAGCTGGTGGGCACAATGGGCGTGAAGAAACCACCACCCTGTGTTTAATTCCGATGATTAAAGCAGTGGTGCAGATTCCTGTAATTGCAGCAGGTGGTATAGGCAGTGGAAAAGCCATGCTGGCAGCCTTTGCTTTAGGTGCTGATGCTGTTCAGGTGGGATCGGCTTTTGCTGTGGCCGAAGAATCGTCGGCACACCCGGCATTTAAGCATAAAATTATTGCAGCAGCTGAGGGTGATACCAAACTTGCCTTGAAAAAACTGGTTCCGGTACGGTTATTAAAAAATGAATTTGCCAATACCATTGCTTTTGCCGAAGCTGAGGGAGCTAGCCGGACAGAGTTAATGGAACTTTTAGGCCGGGCGAGAGCAAAACTGGGTATGTTTGAAGGTGACATGGAAGAAGGTGAACTTGAAATTGGTCAGGTTTCGGCCATGCTGAAAGAAATCAGGCCTGCAAGCGTTATACTCGAAGAAATATGGCAGGAGTTTAAAACTGAAATAGCACGAATTAAACAATTGCAAAACGAATTGGACTTATAACATAAGGATACATTTGGTTTACTAACTTTACAACTTTAAAACATTTCAATTTTACAACAATAAATGAAACACCTCAATATAACAGTAACAGGTAAAGTGCAGGGCGTAGGCTTTAGGGAAACCACTAAAATTATTGCCAACCAGATGATGGTGAATGGTTTTGTACGGAACGAAAAGGATGGCTCGGTATATATTGAAGCAGAAGGTGAGGATATTTTTCTCGAAGAATTTGTAAACTGGTGCCATGAAGGACCCGATCGTTCACGCGTAGAAAATGTTGTAGTAAACGAAGCCGAAGTGAAAAACTATCGTAATTTTGAAATTTTAAGGAAGTAATAGGGGCATTGAGTATCAAGTATGGAGAATCAAGTATCAAGTAAGTGTGCTTCGATTCTTGCTTCATGTACTAATCTCTTGCTGCTAAACATCTTGTTTTTTGCTATCATCATTTTTTCTTGCTACTAAAATATGTCTGTATATAAAAAGTTTCTTGGGCAAACCATGATTTATGGGATCAGTACCATTTTTTCGCGATTGTTCAATTTTATTTTAACCCCTGTTTATACAGGCGTTTTTCCTCCAGGAGTTTATGGGGTTTTTACTAAAATGTTCAGCTATGTATCAATCATCAACCCGATCTTGGCATTTGGGATGGAAACTACTTTCTTTAGATACCTCAATAAGCATGAAGATAAGAAGCAGGAAGTTTACAATAACAGTTTTTTGGTAATTGCATTCATCTCTACACTATTTTTAATAACAGCTCTGGTTTTTTCAGATTTTTTAGCCAGGTATACCTTAGACGGAAATCTAACTGAACTGGCCAATCAGAAATCTTATGTACATTATTTTGCCTGGATCTTATTTGTTGATGCGATTAGTGTAATACCCTTTGCAAAGTTAAGGGCTGATGGAAAACCCTTCAAATATAGCCTGATCAAATTCCTTAATATAGGTACTTTTGTAGGTCTGAATCTGGTATTTATCTATGTTATCCCGTTTCTGATCAAACACGATATACTTGGCGAATGGCTTACTTCTTGGTACAAGGGGCGATGGGTAGGCTATGTATTTGTAGCCAACTTGATTGCCAGTGTGGTTACGCTGCTTATGCTTATTCCACAGTTTTTAGAAATTCAGTTTAAGTTTAACAAAAGTTTGTTCAATAATATGCTTGGCTACAGCTGGCCTGTTTTAGTCGCTAATTTATCGTTCATTATCAATGAAAATCTGGATAAGATTTTATTGGGAAAATACCTGCCAGAAAATATTGCCAATCACGATGTAGGGATTTATGGTGCTGTATGTAAATTGGCTATTTTCATCAGTATTTTCAATACCGCATTCAGACTTGGAGCTGAACCATTTTTCTTTAGCCACGCCAAAAATGCAAATGCAAAACAAACCTACGCCGACATATTGTATTATTTTGTACTTGCTTTGGCAATACTATTTGTTGGTTTAACAGCCAATATTGAGGTTATAAAACATTTTATTGACTCAAGGTATTGGGTAGGGCTAAATGCTGTTCCATTTTTGTTATTTGGTTATGTTTGCCTTGGTATATATATGAATTTATCTGTATGGTACCGCTTATCCGATCAAACCCGTTATGGCTTGTATATTTCTATGGTAGGTGCAGTTTTCACCATCGTCATGAACATCATTCTAATTCCAAAATTTAGCTACATTGGTTCTGCCTGGGTATCTATGTTTGCTTACCTGATTATTATGGTTATTTCTTACGTGTTGGGACAAAAGCATTACCCTATTCCTTATAATTTAAAGCGCATGGTTGCCTATCTTGTTGTTTCCATAATTTTAGTTTACCTTTCTTTTTGGGTATTTAAACAAAATATTTACTTTGGAAACGGGCTGCTGATTATATTTTTAGTAGGCATGTTTTATTTTGAAAAAAATAATTTGTTAAAGCTTCTGAAAAAGTAATCGGGTTCTTGTTATAGCTAAAATCCAGCATCTCCAATCTCGCATCTAGTAAAAATGGAAATAAAAATCATCAACAAATCCGGACACCCACTTCCTCAATACGAAACTGCACATGCGGCAGGCATGGATTTGAGGGCTGCAATAACAGAAGAAATTACACTTAAACCTTTGCAGCGCTTACTGGTGCCTACAGGCTTGTTTATCGAACTACCCGTAGGTTACGAAGCGCAGATCAGGCCAAGAAGTGGACTGGCCTATAAACATGGCATTAGTATTGTTAATGCTCCGGGTACAATTGATGCCGATTACCGTGGCGAGATCAAAGTTTTATTGGTAAATTTATCGGATACAGATTTTAAAATTGTTAATGGCGACAGGATTGCGCAAATGGTAGTGGCTAAGCACGAAACGGTGAGTTGGCAGGCGGTTGATGCACTAGGCGAAACCGATCGGGGCGAAGGCGGTTATGGTCATACCGGAAAGTAAGTTCGTAGTTTTCAGTTTGAAGTTAATTTTTGGATGATATGAAGTACAAAATTCATTTTCTTATCGGACTTACTTTGACGAGCTTCCAGGCTTTTAGTCAGGGAACGGTTACGCCAGCTACCAATCGCGATAGCAATATGGTAAAACAATTGTTCTTTGCAGGCTTGCGTGAGAAAATGTCTGAAAATTATGTAGTCGCTTCAACCAATTTCAACAAGATTGTAAGTTTAGATCCCGGTAACCATGCGGCCTATTTCGAGCTGGCCAATGCCAATTTACGCTTAGATAAACTTACTGAAGCAGAGCAAAATATAAAGCAGGCTTTAAAAATTAATCAGGATAACCTCTGGTACTGGCGTTTATTGGGCGAGGTGTACAAACGGAACAATAAAATGCCCGAACTGGTTGAGGTGTTTAATCAGTTAATCCGGCTTGATCCGCAAAACGATGCCTACTATTTTGATAAGGCCAATGCACAGTTTTTAGCCAATCAGCTCGATGCCGCGAAGAAAACCTATAATGAAATTGAAGCCAAATTTGGCGAGTCGAAAGAGTTGCTTGTAGCCAAAAGAAGAATGGATCAGAATGGGAGTACCTCAGAAAGCGACATTGTTAAATTACTAGAGGGCAACCAGGCCGATGTAAAAAACTATTTATACGCCGCGGGTTTGCTGTTGCAAAAAGGCAACGATCCCGAAGCATTAAAAGTACTGGGAAAAGCACATCAACTAGAACCTCATAATTTTGAGGTAAACTTAGGCTTGGCCGATATTTATCGCAAACAGAAAAATGATGAAGCAGCCTTTGCTTCCTTAAAAATGGCTTTCGAAAGTGCCGACATGCCAATAAATGAGAAAATAAAAATTATTGCTGCTCTTTTTCCAAAACTCGGTCAGCCTGTTGTTGCCAAAAATGTAACCGAGCTGAGTAAATTGGTTGCTGAAAAAAATCCTGCTGATGCCAAAGCGCTGGCACTTTATGGCGATGTACTTTATCAGCAAAACAATTTAAAAGAAGCTTTAACACAATATCAGGCCGCTTTAAAACTAAACGAACAGGTTTATGTGGTTTGGGAACAGGTTATTAATATTCATACCTTGCTTGGGCATTATGATGAGGCTGTAAAAGTTGGAGATGAAGCGCTGACCATTTATCCAAACCAGGCCAGTCTGTACTACTATATGGCCTATGCCCTATTTAAAACCGGTAAGCATGATGCGGCTTTAAGCAACCTCAAAACCTCGCTGCAACTGGATGTAGAGAATAAAAGTTTGCAGGCACAGGTTTATGCGCTGCAAGGCGATATTTATATTAACCAGAATAACTTTGCCCTGGCCAAAACAGCTTTCGAAAAGGCTATTTCAACTGAGCCCGATAATTACCTCATCATGAATAATTATGCCTACTATCTGGCTTTGAGGAATGACGATTTAAATAAAGCGGCTAAATATGCCGAAACTGCGGCCAATGCCATGCCTGATAATTCGTCGATTACCGATACCTATGCTTTTATCCTGTTTAAACAGCAAAAATACGATCTGGCCAAAACCTGGATTGAAAAGGCTCTGCAAAACAATAGTAGTAAAAATGGTGTTTATTTGGAGCGATATGGCGATATCCTGTACATGAAGGGTGAAAAAGATGCTGCATTAATTCAATGGCAAAAAGCAAAAGAGGCTGGAAACAGTTCAGATGTATTAAATAAAAAAATAAATGAGAAGAAATATTTTAAATAGCCTGTTCCTATTAGGTATAGTAGTTTTTGTTTCGGCATGTAAGCCTAAAAAAGAAATTGTAGTGGCTCCACAGGCCAAAACAGAAACCAAAACCGATAATTCTAAAGCCGAGGCCTTAACCTTATTAAACGGTAAACAACTTAAATTTAATACCCTTTCTCTCAAAGCGAAAGCTACGCTCGATATTGCCGGTGATGCCAATGATGTAACCATGAATTTCAAAATGAAAGACAAGGAAACGATTTGGGTAAGCATTACTGCTCTGGGTGGTATGGCCGAAGTGGCCAGGGCTTTAATTACACCTGATAGTATCAAAATTATGAACCGCATGAAAAGCGAATACCTGAAAAAGCCTTTCAGCTATATTTATAATTTTACCAATAAGCAGGTTAATTTTAATACTTTACAGTCTATTTTAACCGGGAATGCCATGGGAGAATTTTTGACCGATCAATCGGATGTTAAAAACGAAAATGGTGTTTGGGTGGTTTCGGGCAGCAAACAAACGCTCGATTATAAATTGCTTTTCAATACGCTTTTTAAAGTGGCGGAAACCAATTTAAATGATTCGCAAAACGGACAGGCCTTAAAAGTAACTTATACCGATTATCAGAAATTAAATGAATATTTATTTCCAAGTGCTTTGCAAATCAAAACTTTATCTAAAGCAAAGCGAATAAACATTGACATGCAGTTTGTTAAAATTGATGGCAATGTTCCGGTCGATTTTCCGTTTAGTGTACCAAAGAGATTTACTGTAGTAAAGTAATTACCAAACAAATTAACCAGGTGTGGCGTTCAAACTTATCTGGAGCATGAAGATTAAGTGAAGACGGTTCTGTTATAAGTGATTATGGCCTGTGTATCTCAATTTTAATATTTTTTACTACAAAATTTTTATACTTTTGGCTTAATGAAGCTACACAAATATCTATTTATCCTTTTTTTAAGCGCGTTCACCCTTTCGGCAGTAGCGCAAACTGAAAGCCAACTTAGAAGGAAAAAAGAAGCGATTCAGCGCGAAATTGAACAACTTCAGAAAAATTTAAATAAGGCTGCCAGTGGTAAAAAGCTTACCATACAGCAGATTAATACCATTAATGCCCAGATTCGGTTGCGCCAGGATAAGATTGGTACCATCAATTCTGAAATAAAAAATCTGGATAACCAAATCTCTCAGAACACCAATACCGTACATACATTACAAGGTCAGTTAGGCGATCTTAAAAAGGAGTATGCTGGAATGATCCGTTTTGCCCAGCGTAACAGAAATGCTTACGACAAAATGATGTTTATTTTTGCTGCCAAAGATTTTAACCAGGCTTATAAACGGATAAAATATTTACAGCAGTTTAGCCAGTACCGTAAAAAACAGGCAGGCTACATTGAAAATACGCAGCAAGACCTGAATGGTAAAATTAAGGTTTTGGATAAAACGCTTAGGGAAAAAAGTGACCTGTTAAAAGAGCAGGAAAGAGAGCGTGAGCGCTTAGGTAAAGATAAGAGCGAACAATCGGTAGTGCTAAATAAACTGAGCAAGCAGGAAAAGCAGTTTAAGCAAGACATTAATACCCGTGTAAAACAACAGGCGCAGATTGATAAAGCCATTCGTGTAGTGATTCAACGTGCTATTGAAGAGGCAAGAAGAAAAGCAGCAGAAGAAGCACGTATAGCAGCAGCGAAAGCAGCGGCAGAGGCGAAAGCGGCGGCGGCTAAAGCAAGGGCAGAAAACAAACCTGTACCAGCAGCTCCGGCGGCAGCAAAAGAGAAAAATACCAACGAACTGCTTACCAACGATGCCGGATCGGCAAAACTGGCTGCAGGATTTGAAAATAATAGAGGAAGATTGCCTTATCCGGTTTCGGGTACCATTACCGAGCACTTCGGGGTACATAAAGTAGATCAGGCGTCGATGAACAACGAAGGGGTAAATATTACGGCTTCAGAAGGTGCTGCAGTAAGAGCGGTGTTTGATGGCGAAGTGTTAGGAGTAAGCCTTATTTATGGTAAATATGTGGTGATATTAATGCACGGTAACTATTTTACCATTTATCAAAACCTGAGATCGGCGAGTGTTAGCAAAGGCGATAAAGTAAGCACACGCCAAACCAT
Source organism: Pedobacter sp. KBW01 (assembly GCF_003852395.1). Taxonomy (NCBI): domain Bacteria; kingdom Pseudomonadati; phylum Bacteroidota; class Sphingobacteriia; order Sphingobacteriales; family Sphingobacteriaceae; genus Pedobacter; species Pedobacter sp. KBW01. The sequence goes on along the minus strand of NZ_QAJQ01000018.1, from coordinate 28,858 downwards.
TGGTGTGTTGGCAAATACAGGAGATATTGCAGAACTCCATTTTGAAATTATGAGAGGCCAGACAAAATTAAACCCGGAGGCCTGGATTAGTAAATAAACTTAAGACAAGTTAAAATGTCTATATTTGTATAAATTATATTAGTGATGTATCAAGGCACGTTATTAGAGTTTTTAAATATGGGGGGGTCGGAGATCGTACTCATTTTAGTAGTGGTTCTTTTGTTGTTTGGAGGTAAAAAATTACCCGAACTGGCAAGAGGATTAGGGAAAGGGATCAGAGAATTCAAAGATGCCTCGGATGGTGTGAAGCGCGAAATCCATAGAAATATTAATGCCATGGATTTGGATAAAGAAGAAGCGGAAGAAGCAACAGTAAACCATAGTCAACGTCATCACCCAACTGAAGAAGCACCGGTTGATGAAAAGGTAGAAGCACAAGCAGCGCATACACCTGAAAGCACACCTGTTGACGAAAAAAAAGTAAGTGACAATCAAAAAGTTTAATCAGAAAAAATTATGTTAAATACAACAATAGCAGCAATGCTTGGAACACCAGAAATTATCATTATTGCGGTAGTGGTATTGTTATTATTTGGTGGTAAAAAAATTCCTGAACTAATGAGAGGTTTAGGTAAAGGTGTTAAAGAATTTAAAGATGGTAAAGATGGCGTTGATGGCGATCAGGTAGATCCATCTAACCGCGATAAGACTGTTTAATTGCAATAATTTTTTGTTTTGAAGAAATACAGTTCTCTTAAAGAGATTCAATCGCTCATTTCGCAAAAGCAGTTAACTTTACCCGATTTATTAGCTTATTATTTTAAGCAGATTAAAGATAATGAACACCTCAATGCATTTAATGAGGTGTTTTTTTATACGGCCGAAGTTCAGGCAAAAGCGGTACAGCAGAAAATAGAAGCAGGTACAGCAGGTAAGCTTGCAGGGATGGTTATTGGTATTAAAGATAATATCTGCTACAAAGACCATGAGGTAACTGCATCATCGAAAATGCTCGAAGGTTTTATCTCTCCCTATTCATCCACTGTTGTTGAGCGTTTATTGCAGGAAGATGCCGTTATTATTGGCCGCTTAAACTGCGACGAATTTGCCATGGGTGGCTCAAATGAAACTTCTTTCTATGGTGCAGTAAGAAACGCGGCAAATGCAGAGCTTGTTCCGGGCGGTTCGTCTGGCGGTTCGGCGGTAGCGGTTCAGGCCGATATGTGTTTATCTGCTTTAGGTACCGATACAGGTGGTTCGGTAAGGCAACCAGCTGCTTTTTGCGGTCAGATCGGCCTTAAACCAACCTATGGACGTATTTCCCGTTATGGTGTAATTGCCTATGCCTCTTCTTTTGATCAGGTTGGTCCAATTACTTCATCGATAGAAGATGCAGCAATATTGCTTCAGGTTTTGGCGGGTTCTGATGATCATGACTCTACTGCTTCGGCTTTAACCGTTCCGGATTACCCGGCACATTTAAACGAAACTAAAAAACAAAAAATAGCGGTTTTAAAAGAAACGATTGAGAGCGAAGCGCTTGATCCTGAAATTAAAACTGCCATTTTAAAATCTATAGCAGATTTACAGGCACAAGGCCATACCGTTGAGTATGTATCTTTTGATCTGTTAGACTACCTCGTTCCGGCTTATTATATTTTAACCACAGCCGAAGCTTCATCTAATCTTTCGCGCTACGATGGTGTGCATTATGGTCACCGTAATATGGAAGCGAAATCGTTAAACGAATTATACAAATTATCGCGTGCAGAGGGCTTTGGCGAAGAGGTAAAACGCCGTATCCTTTTAGGAACTTTTGTTTTAAGTGCCGGATATTACGATGCTTATTATCAAAAAGCCCAGCAAGTTCGCCGTTTAATCCGCGAAAAAATGGATCAGCTTTTCGAAGAATATGATTTTGTTTTATCGCCGGTAGCACCCACAGCAGCCTTTAAAATAGGCGATAATGTACAGGATGCGCTGGTAATGTACATGGCCGATATTTTTACGGTACTACCATCTTTAAGTGGTAACCCGGCTATTGCACTGCCTTTGGGCAATAACGAAGCAAATTTGCCGTTAAGTATACAATTTACAGCCAAACATTTTGAGGAAGATAAGCTTCTGGCTTTTTCTCAGGCATTTTTATCATAGTATTATCGTCATTGCGAGGTACGAGGCAATCTTAATGCAAAAAAGCATTATCGTTAAGTATGGCAATGGCATTTCATGAGTTGTTTTCTAAACAGTGTTTAGAAATTATCAAATTGCTGTTCTGGATTGGTAAAGCCGAAAAAGAGAAGGGATTTGTATAAGGTTTGTGGCGACACAAACCACGGCCAATGGAAGTTTAAACCAATAGCCCATGATTAAAAAATTACTTCTTGCTTCAATTTGTGTTTGCTTCGGATTGATTTCTTCCGTTTCGGCACAACAACTTCTCCATTTAGATAGCCTTCGTAAAGCGCAAAACAACATTTTCATCAATACTGATACCGTAGCCGTTCCGCTGGTTACCGAGAATCCGTTAATGATGAGCCAGAATTTCATCTATAAACTCAGGCTCGATTCGATTACCAAAACCGTTCCGCTTCCTTACAACGAGTACGTACAGCAGTACATCGATATTTATGCCAAGCGTAAAGATATGTTCGGCAAAATGATCGGCTTATCGAGTTATTACTTCCCTATTTTTGATAAGGCTTTAAAAGATTACAACATTCCGCAAGAGATAAAATACCTCACTATCGTAGAATCCCAAATGAACCCACACGCCATTTCGCGCGTTGGGGCAACGGGTATCTGGCAGTTTATGTTTGGTACCGGAAAAGCTTACGGTTTGAAGATGGATAACTTTGTTGATGAACGCAAAGATCCCATTCAGGCCAGTTATGCTGCTGCGGCTTATTTTAGAGATGCTTTTGAAGAGCTTGGCGACTGGCTTTTGGCCATTGCAGCCTACAACTGTGGCAAGGGGAATGTAACCCGTGCAATTGATAAAGCCGGATCTCGCGATTTTTGGGTAATCAGACAGTTTTTACCCAAAGAAACCAGGAATTATGTGCCCGCATTTATTGCCGCGGTTTACGTAATGAATTATTCGAACAAACATCAGATTACCAGTCAGGCCTGCAACATGTTCTTAAAAACCGATACCGTTCAAACTACTAGGTTTGTATCGCTTTCTACACTGGCGAAGGCCTTAAATGTAGAAGAATCGGCCATATTTGCCTTAAACCCGTCGTATAAGAAGAAGATTGTTAACGGTACTGACGATGAGCCCAAGCGCATTGTGATGCCTAAATTAAAAGATATTGATTTTGCTGGTGTTTACGAAGTGCTCAACAATGTAGATGTTGATGTAAACATGCGCGTAATAGAGGCGAGCACCGATGATGTACGTGATTTAAGAAAGAAAAAAGCCAAAAGCGCTACTGCATCTGCTGTAGTTTACCATAAAGTTACCAGCGGACAGAATTTAACCGCCGTTGCTGATAAGTATGGCGTTGAAGTGCAGGATTTGCGGGTTTGGAACGGCTTAAAAAGTAAAACTATTGTACCCGGACAAAGACTTAAAATTTATGCTAAAAACCGTGTAGTGCTGAAGGCACCAGCATCGTTTTTAAGCTATAAAGTAAAAACCGGAGATACCTTATCAGAAATAGCCGAGAAATTTGATGGCGCTACTGTTCAGAGTATTAGACGGGATAATAAGCTGAGCAAAGCAGGCTTACAGGCTGGTATGATCCTGAAAATCAGTAAGGGTTAAGCGAACTTCAAAAGGGATTTCACTATTTTTATTCGGATTCAGTCAGTTGAATTCCTAACTAAATTGGTACTGTCCATTAATCGAATGACATTTGTTAAATCTCTTTTGTAATTTTACAGAATGGATCAACTTCTCCGAACTTACGACAAGACGGTAACCGAATATAAAAAAATTATTTCAGATAGTTTTGATGTTGATGACTTTCGGGAGTACAACGAGATCCTTTTCTCTGCACACAGCTGTGCAGTTGAGGGCAATTCTTTTACGGTAGATGAGACAAGGGAATTAAGAGAGAAGGGGATGAGCCTTAAACTTCAAAACCATTCGCTTTTTGAAGCTTTCGAAATCTTAGACCACTTTAATGCATACGAATTTGTTTTTGACAACCTAGACAAGCCTTTATCAGAACCCTTTGTCAAACAAACACAGGAATTGCTTACCAGAAATACGATTAAATTTGCAAAAGGGTATGAGCCAGGGGAATACACGAAGACTCAAATGGCAGCTGGAGATACAGTTTTTGGGGATTTCGAGACTAGTATTAAAAGAATGCCTCAATTGATGCAGTCAACGGAAGACGCAATCATCAAATCAAGTTTGCACCCATTGGAAATCAGTGCGCGTTTCCACAAGTTTTTTATCTATCTCCACCCGTTCCCAGACGGCAATGGTCGAGTGGGTAGGTTAATATCCAATTATATTTTAGCCAGATTGTCACAGCCCCATGTGATTGTAACAGTGGCAGATAAACCAGCTTATATTAATGCACTCAAACTTTCAGAAAAGCATAGAGATACTAGTATCTTGACAAACTATTTTGCAGAATTGAGCATAGCACGTATGCAATCAGAGATTGATCAAAAAATAAACCTCACTAATAATTTTGAGATGAATTTCCAACCACGTAAAAGAGGGAGGTAGATTTTGCTATCACATTTGCAAGGTTGAAATAATGAGTTCTTCTTGTTATGTTAACTCAATTTTTTACTAAACCCAGATTAAACTTTTTTGGAGGGCTTTTTATTTTATGCCTCATAAAAAGAATTGTACCTTTGCGCCGTCACTAATAAGTTACGTAATGAGTAAAACCACTAGAAAGCAAGATGCGCTTGATTATCACGCACAAGGCCGTCCAGGAAAGATACAGGTAATTCCAACAAAACCTACAAATTCGCAGAGAGATTTAACCCTCGCGTACTCGCCGGGAGTAGCCGAGCCTTGCTTGCAAATAGCAGAAAATAAAGAAGATGTTTATAAGTACACCGCAAAAGGAAACCTTGTTGCGGTAATCAGTAATGGTACAGCCGTATTAGGTTTGGGCGATATTGGCCCTGAAGCCGGAAAGCCGGTAATGGAAGGTAAAGGTTTACTTTTCAAAATCTTTGCCGATATCGACGTATTCGATTTAGAGCTGGATACCAAAAACGTAGATGATTTTGTAAAAATCGTTAAAGCTTTAGAGCCAACCTTTGGAGGTGTAAACCTTGAGGATATTAAAGCTCCAGAATGTTTCGAAATCGAACGCCGTTTAAAGGAAGAGATGAACATTCCGGTAATGCACGATGACCAACACGGTACCGCAATTATTTCTGCTGCAGCCTTATTAAATGCCTGCGAAATCATCAAGAAAAAAATGGATAAGATTAAAATTGTAGTTAATGGTGCTGGTGCCGCTGCAATTTCTTGTACCAAATTATATGTTTCTTTAGGTGCTAAAAAAGAGAATATCGTAATGTGCGACCGTTCTGGTGTAATCCGCAAAGACCGCGAGTCGCTTGATGCGATTAAAGCAGAATTTGCTACCGACAGAAAGATCAACACTTTAGAAGAAGCCATGAAAGATTCGGATGTTTTCATCGGTCTTTCTTCTGCTGATTGTGTTAGCGTAGATATGTTGAACTCGATGGCGAAAAACCCGATTGTTTTTGCCATGTCGAACCCTAATCCTGAGATCGCTTACGAGCTGGCGATCAAAACCCGTAAAGATATCATTATGGCAACCGGTCGTTCTGATTATCCTAACCAGGTTAACAACGTTTTAGGTTTCCCTTATATTTTCCGTGGTGCGCTTGATGTACGTGCAACCAGCATTAACGAGCCCATGAAAATTGCTGCGGTTAAAGCGATTGCCGAGCTGGCTAAAAAATCGGTTCCGGAATCGGTAAACCTGGCCTATAATGCCCGCAACCTTAAATTTGGTAAAGACTATATCATTCCTAAACCAGTAGATTTCAGGTTAATTACCGAAGTTTCTACTGCTGTAGCCAAAGCTGCTATTGAAAGTGGTGTTGCCCGTAAAATCATTACCGATTGGGATGCTTATACCGAAGAACTGAGAAAACGTTTAGGTTTGGATGATGCCATTATGCGTGCCATTACCACTAAAGCCAAAACGGATCCGAAGCGTGTGGTTTTTGCTGAAGCAGACAACTATAAAATCTTAAAAGCAGCGCAGATCGTTAACGACGAAAATATTGCGATTCCGATCCTTTTAGGAAATAAAGATAAAATACAAGCCATTATTGATGAGCATGGTTTAGAACTTGAAGGTGTAGAAATCATCGATCAGATGCAGAACCCTGATAAAACTAAACAATATGCCGAGGCGCTTTATAAAAAACGTCAGCGTAAGGGTATTTCATTAACCGATGCGACTAAATTATTGAGAGACCGTAACTATTACGGTGCATCGATGGTTGAGTTTGGCGAAGCTGATGCCATGATTTCTGGTTTAACCAAAAATTACGGATCGACTATTAAGCCTGCATTACACGTAATTGGTGTTGATCCAAGCGTAAAACGTGTGGCTGGTATGTATATGATGATGACCAAAAAAGGTCCGGTTTTCTTTGGCGATACAACTGTAAATGTTGACCCGACTGCAGAAGAACTGGTAGATATTACCTTATTACTGGATAAATCGGTTAAGCAGTTTAACATTAAGCCACGTATTGCTTTATTATCTTATTCAAACTTTGGCTCAAACGATGGTGTAACGCCAAACAAAGTAAGAGAAACCGTAAATCTTTTGCATAAAAATCATCCCGATGTAGTGGTTGATGGAGAGATGCAAGGAAACTTCGCCATTAACAACGAATTATTGAAAGATAACTTCCCTTTCAGTACCTTGGCCGATGCTCCTGCAAATACTTTGGTGTTCCCGAATTTAGAGTCAGGTAACATTGCATACAAATTGTTACAAGAGCTGGGTGGAGCAGAGGCAGTTGGGCCAATTTTATTGGGATTAAACAAGCCTGTTCATATTGTTCAGTTAGGAAGTTCAGTGCGTGAGATCGTAAATATGGTTACTATTGCAGTAGTAGATGTTCAAGCCAAAGAAGAAATTGCTGGAACTTCGAAACGAAAAGGTATATTTACCAAATCAACCAAGAAGTAGAATTACATGTACGCCTATATCGACGGTAAATTGACGTTTAAAAACCCAGCTTATGTTGTGGTAGAAGCCGGAGGTATAGGCTATCATATAAATATTTCATTAAATACTTACAGTGCTTTGGGCGATGCAGAAAGGTGTAAAATTTATACCTGGCTGCATGTAAAAGAAGATGCACACACATTATACGGCTTCGCCGATGAAGGCGAACGCCGTTTATTTTTACACCTGATTTCGGTATCAGGAATCGGGCCCAATACCGGACGGATGATTTTATCGTCCATTACCCCTGTGGAAATTCAAACGGCAATAATTAAGGCCGATTTGCCACTTATTCAACGCATTAAGGGCCTGGGTGCAAAAACAGCACAACGCCTGGTTCTTGAATTACAGGATAAACTGAAAAAAGAAGGCGCAGATTCATTAATTTCTATGCCTTTACACAATACTGTTAAAGATGAAGCGTTATCAGCATTGGTAATGCTCGGATTTGCCAAACAAACTGCCGAAAAAACTATAGATCAGATATTAAAAGTGAATGAGGGAACACTTTCGGTTGAACAACTAATTAAATATGCCTTGAAAACCTTATAGATCTTAACGCCTTTGAAGAGAATATCTACATTTCTGTTTCTCATCCCCCTTTTATTAATTGCTACTCAAAACGCCTTCTCTCAAGTTGTTCCAAGCAAAGCGGATACTGTTGTTAAAAAAAATAACTTTAGTTTACGTGAAAAGGAACGTTTAGGCCTTGGGCCATCTGTTAATCCATTTTATCCTGCGCCCAGTAATTTAAAGCGCGTAGTAGAATACGATGCCAAAAACAAACGCTATATCGTTAAAGAACTGATAGGCGAGCAATTTGTACTCAATACCCAGTATTTAACCATCGATGAATATCAGCGCCTGGTAAGCAGTGAAATTAAACGCGGTAACTGGCGTAGCATTTCCAATGCAGAGGTGAGCGATTACCGGAGTACAGGCATTATCCCGCAAATTCAGGTAAACAGCAAGGCCTTCGAAAAATTATTTGGCGGTACCACCATTGATATTCAACCACGTGGTGAGGCCGAGCTTACGTTTTTAGGCCGTGTAAATAAAAATGAAAATCCGCTTTTTAACGAAAGACAAAGAGTTCAAACCAATTTCGATTTTAACCAAAGGATTCAGATGGACCTGGTAGGAAATATCGGAACAAAACTGAAAATAAAAAGTAATTACAATACCGAGGCGCAGTTCGATTTCGAAAACCAGATTAAACTCGATTATACCGGTGGTAAAGATGATATTATCCAGAAAATTGAGGCCGGTAACGTAAGTTTACCTTTAAATACCTCTTTAATTACCGGAACACAGGCACTTTTTGGTATTAAAACACAGCTAAAATTCGGACGTTTAAATGTAACCAGTGTTTACACCCAACAGAAATCCGAATCACGCGAAATTAAAATTACCAATGGTGCCCAGCAAAATACCACAACCGTAAATATCGATAGCTACGAGGCCAATAAGCACTATTTCCTTTCGCAGTATTTCAGAAATAATTACAATAAAAATCTGGCTAATGCGCCAATTATTACCTCACCAATTCAGATTACTAAAATTGAGGTATGGATTACCAATAAAGCTGGCAATACTTCCGATTCGAGAGATGTTTTGGGTTTGCTTGATTTAGGTGAGAATACACCTTATAATAACTTAATTACAGGCGGTACTTCAGGTCTGCCTGCAGGAACAACTGCTGCCGGTTTCTCTCAACAATCCAATAACCTGATTTCGCAATTAAATGCTTATCAGGGTGGAGCTATCAGGGAGACCAATTCTAATGCTGTTATATCTTTCTTTCAGTCAAGTCCGCCATACATGGCTGGTACAGATAACTTTGCCAAATTAACTTATGCAAGGAGATTAACGGAAAGAGAGTTTACTTTTCAACCGCAGTTGGGTTATTTGTCGCTAAATAATCCACTCAATGCCGATGAAGTTTTGTCGGTTGCCTACCGTTATACCTATAATGGAGTAGAATACCAGGTGGGTGAGTTCTCTACTGACATACCTTTTGACGCTGCTAAACCAAAAGTACTTTACACCAAATTATTAAAGAACGAAACCACCAAAATCTCGCTTCCAACATGGGATTTGATGATGAAAAACATCTACTCAATAGGTGGATATCAGATCAGCAGCCAGAATTTTAAACTGGACATTTACCGAATCGACAACCAAACGGGTGTTGATAATCCGGTAATGACCGAAGGGCAGAATACAGCCAATAAACAGTGGATTGCTCTAACCGAATTTGACCGTTTAAACCAGCAGAATGAGCGTAGACCCGATGGGGTTTTCGATTTTGTCGCAGCAAATAATGCCTTTGGCTCCTATTCTACAGCCAGTAATTCCAATATCCCAAGTTTATTTGGAACCGGCAGCAACGGACAAACTTCGCTGGTAACCAACACCAATACGGGTTATATTACCATCGACCCTGCAAACGGAAGAATTATATTTCCGGTGATAGAACCATTTGGAAAGGATTTGGCCGCGAAATTTTTACCAGGCGAACAGGCTTTGATAGATAAATATACTTTTACTGCACTTTACGATTCGACACAAACCATTGCCAAGCAATTGTTCCAAAATCAGAACCGTTACGTGATTAAAGTAAACTATCAGTCTGATATTTCTTCTGAATTTAGTTTAAATGCCATTAATGTTCCTGAAGGATCGGTAAAGGTTTTTGCCGGTACGATGCCTTTAACCGAGGGTGTAGATTTTACTGTTGATTACCAGGGAGGAAGGGTAAGCGTAATTAACCAGGCACTTTTGGTTTCGGGGCAGCCTATTCGCATTACAACCGAAAATAACGAGCTTTTTGGTTTACAACAGCGCTCGCTTTTTGGTACCCGTTTAGATTACCGCGTAAACAACAAACTGAATTTAGGTGGTACCATAATGAACCTGACGGAAAAACCGCTTACCCAAAAAGTGAATATTGGCGAAGAACCCATTTCGAATACCATTTGGGGAGCGGATATCAACTACAGTTCGCCATCAAGATTTTTAACCAAGCTGGTTGATAAAATTCCACTTATTTCTACCAAGGCGCCATCGAGCGTTACTTTTTATGGGGAGTTTGCACAGTTAATTCCCGGGCACCCTAGGGCTTTGAATTTTGCAGGTAGTAAAAACGGAGTGAGTTATCTCGATGACTTTGAAGCTTCGCGTTCAGTTATCGATTTAAAAAGTGCTATTTCATGGCAGTTATCGGGTACACCTCAACTGTTTCAGGAGTTCGACCGGTCGAACGATCTTTCGTACGGATACAACAGGGCAAGGGTAGCCTTTTATAATATCGACCCGACTTTTTACAATTCGGCAGCTTCAACTACACCGGCCAATATCAGAAATAACAGGGCCGAGCTTTCTAACCACTATGTTAGGGAAGTAATAGAACAGGAGGTTTTTCCTTTCAAAGAAACCGCAACCGGACAGGCCTTAAATATTACCACTTTTGATGTGGCTTACTACCCAACGGTTAGGGGACCTTATAATTTCCGTACTACAGGTTTCAAACCTGACGGATCATTATTGCAACCACAAAATAGCTGGGCAGGTTTTCAGCGGAAGATCGAAACCAATGATTTTGAAGCCTTAAACGTTGGCTTTATTGAACTTTGGGTGATGGATCCGTTTATTTATAAACCAAATTCGAGCGGTGGAGATCTGTATTTTAACCTGGGAAATATTTCGGAGGATATTCTTAAAGATGGACGGAAATCGTTAGAGAATGGTTTGCCGGCTACGAACGATCCGACAAAATATGATGAAACCGTCTGGGGCCGAGTACCCAAACTACAACCTGTGGTACAGGCTTTCGATAACAATGCAGATTCGCGTAAGGCACAGGACGTTGGTTTAGATGGTTTATCAGATGCAGATGAAAAGACAAAGTTCGCAGCCGAAATCAACCAGATTAAATCGCAGTTGAATGCCAATGCCGCTGCCACCCTTGATGCCGATCCATCATCAGATAACTATGCTTATTTCAGAGGTCCGGCTTTAGATCAGATTAATGCCGGCATTTTAAAACGCTACGAAAAATATAACGGAACTGAGGGTAACTCTAAAACCTCACAACAATCGCAGGCTGAACTTGGATTGGAAAATTCGGCTTCAACCTCTTTACCAGATGGTGAAGATATCAACCGCGATAACAACATGACGCAAAGCGACGAGTATTTCCAGTACAAGGTTTCTATTCGTCCGGGCGACTTAAATGTTGGTCAGAATTTCATTACCGATAAAGTAACCTCGCAGGTTAAACTAGCTAACGGAAATACCCAGGCAGTAACCTGGTATCAGTTCAGAATTCCAATCGGGCAGTACCAGCAAAAAGTTGGCGGTATTCAGGATTTTAAATCGATCCGTTTTTTCAGGATGTTTATGACCAACTTCGCCGATACCGCAGTTATGCGTTTTGCAAAACTACAGTTAATCCGTGGCGAGTGGCGCGAGTACAATGCATCCAATCAGGCTGCACAGGTTATTGTCGATCCGGCTTTGCCAGCTTTAACGCCTGATAATTCTACAATCGAAGTATCGACTGTAAATATTGAGGAAAACGGTAAACGTTCGCCTATTCCTTATGTTACCCCTCCGGGTATTCTGCGCGAGCGCGATTACAGCAACTACCGTGGCGATACCCGTTTAAATGAGCAATCGTTGTCAGTAACGGTAAAATCGTTAAGAGATGGATATGGCCGCGCTGCATTTAAAACTGCCTATAGTGATTTCAGGTCATATAAACATTTGGAGATGTTTGTGCATGCAGAGGCTGTTAATAATCAGCTATTAAACGATGGCGATGTGGACGCCTTTTTAAGGATCGGAACCGATAATCAGGATAACTATTACGAATATGTAATGCCATTGAAGGTGACTGCGCCAGGCACCAGCGATCCGGATGCGATTTGGCCAGAAGCCAACAGGATGGATATCGATTTAACGCTTTTCCAAAATGCAAAACTTGCCCGGAATGTGGCTAAACAGGCCAACGGGCAGCCATGGCCAATTAACGTTCCATTTACTTATACCGATGGTGCCAGAACCATTGTGGTTAAGGGTCAGCCCGATATGAGTAAAGTGAGGGTTTACATGGTGGGGATTAAAAATCCGCTTCGCCTGGCTAACGATGTAGGTAATGATGATGGACAGGATAAAAATGCCCTGGTTTGGTTTAACGAATTAAGGCTAACCGAATTTGATGAAAAAGGCGGATGGGCAGCTACAGGAAGACTGAATTTAAAGCTGGCCGATTTTGCCGACGTAAATATTTCGGGCAGTAAATCGACCGTTGGTTTTGGTTCAATTGACTCGAAAGTAAGCGAACGTAACCGTGCCGATAATGTGTTGCTGGATGTATCTTCGGCTATGGAACTAGGAAAATTCCTGCCACAAAAATCAGGGGTTAAAATACCAATGTTTGTCAGTTATTCTAAGCAGGTTTCTACGCCGCAGTATAACCCAAGAACGCCGGATATTGAGTTGAAAAATGCTTTAGACCGATCAACCAAAGAGCAAAAAGATTCTATTTTAAATTTTGCCCAGGATTATACCGTTAGGAGAGGGATTAACTTTACTAATGTTAGGAAAGAACGCACCAACAATAGTAAACCTGTAAGGCTATGGGATATCGAAAATTTCTCTGCAAGTTATGCCTATACCCAATATAACCACCGCGATTTTATTAATCAAAGCAGTATCCAGAATACCTATAGGGCATCGGTACAGTACAGCTATTCGAAAGAAGCTAAAACTATTGCGCCGTTCGAAAAAATCATAAAATCGAATATGCTGGCCTTACTGAAAGATTTTAATTTCAGTATTTTTCCAAGTGCCATTAATTTCAGGATTGATGTAGACCGTTTATACTCAGAAAATACTTTGAGAAATAACGACCCGAACAATACTATAGGCGTTTATCAGAGGGGCTACGGAACCACTTTTAATAAAAACTTTACCATGAGCCGTGTTTATGGTATTGCCTGGAACCTTACCCGTTCGTTACAGTTAGATTTTAATGCCACTAACTATTCTATTATTGATGAACCTGATGGCAGAATTGAAGGTTTAAAACGCGATACCGTTTGGGAAAACTTAAAACGTTTAGGCCGTACAACCGATTATAATCATAACTTAAACGTTACCTATAACCTGCCGATTGATAAGATACCCGGCTTAAACTGGATTACTGTTAAAACCCGTTACGGAACCAATTTTAACTGGCAAACAGAGCCGCTGGCTACCTTGCGCGATCCAAATATCAATTTAGGTAATACAGTGCAAAACAGCCGTACGGTACAGGTTAACCCGACTTTAAACCTAACCACACTATACAATAAGTTTGGTTTTATCCGCAATGCCGGTAACGATGACAATGGAAATAAGGCGAAAAACTTTTTCATCAATATTTTAACCAGTTTAAAAAATGTAAATGCCAGTTTTGTGCAAACCAAAGGTATTTTCTTACCGGGTTATCTGCCAACAACCAGATATTTTGGTATCGATAATGCCACGGGTGCACCAGGTTTAGGTTTTGCTTTTGGTAGTCAGCGCGACATACGCGAAATGGCCCTTAACAACGGTTGGTTAACTACGGATACCTTGCAAACCCAGTTGTATGTTAACACGCTTCGCGAAGATTTACAATTAACCGGTCAGCTAGAGCCTTTTAAAGATTTGCGTATTACCTTAAAAGCAAACAAGGCGCAAACACGTAACTTCTCTACCAATTTCAGGTATGTAGCCAGTGTGTCTTCGTTCGAAAATTTGAGTGCCATTACCACGGGTGATTACAGCATTTCTTACATTGCTTTAGGTACTGCGTTTAAAGAAAATAATGCAACCCGGGTTTCGAGCTTGTTCCAGCAATTTATGAATAACCGTAGTGTGATTTCGAGAAGGTTGGGTGCGCAAAACCCTAATTCATCGGGAGCTACCGGAGGTTTTGCTGACGGATATAGTAAAGAAAGTCAGGATGTAATTATCTCTGCTTTTATGGCTGCCTACTCGGGCAAGGATGCCGGAAAGGTTAAAATGAATTCATTCCCTAAAATTCCGCTTCCAAACTGGAACTTAACGTATAGCGGTTTAACCCGCATTCCTTTTATTGCCGATAAATTTTCGTCGGTTGATATCAGACATGGCTACCGTTCTATGTACAACATTAATGGCTACAATTCATTATTGCGCTATCAGGAAACCAATGGTGGGGTTAGCAGCAGGGATGTGAACAATAACTTTTTACCAGAATACCAGTTTGCGCAGGTAACCATTTCAGAGTACTTTGCTCCGCTGGTTGGGATTGATACGAGGTTTAAAAATAACCTGACGGCTTCTTTTGAGTTAAACCGGTCACGTTTGTTAGGCTTAAGTTTATCGAACAGTCAACTGGCACAACTATCAGAAAACAATATGGTTTTAGGCCTGGGTTATCGTACCAATAAATTCCGTTTCCCGTTTGGCTGGTTTAAAAGCTTAAAAATGGATAACAACATGGATTTTAAACTTGATGTAGCCATTCGCGATAATAAAACGGTTATTTACCGGGCTGATATTACCGAAGCAGAGGTTTCTTCAGGAGCAAAAAATATTACACTTAGGCCAAGTGTTGATTATGTGTTAAACCAGAAGTTTAATATTAAGTTATTTTACGATTCGAACATTACCAAACCTTATACCTCGCAAACCTTTAATACCTCGTTCAGTAATTTTGGGTTTAGTTTAAGGTTTACATTGAATTAATGAATTTCAATCATATGAAAAAGCCTCATTTTTAATGAGGCTTTTTCATGCAGAAGAAAAAAATGTTAAACAGATCAATGTCGCAGATAGTGAAAAGTTATTGATCACTTAACTGCTCTAAGTTATTGTTATCTCTTTCATCCGTTAACTTAGAAAAAACCTTGTTCCACCCGGTAGAGAATACCCTGCTAAATAAATAGGCAGTGACGAACATGGGGACATAACTAAATAAAAGATGATCGAAATGCATAAAATAGGCGTTTCCGCTGGCAATCAGATAAAAAAGAAAGATTACAATTGAGTGCGCTATGGGCCTGTCATTAATAAACCTTTTATACCCCATTTTTTCAATCAGGTATATATTAAATGTAATAAGAATGGCTATAATGCCGACAAATATAAACAGATGGTTGAATGGAAGGTTAAACGTAAAAATATAATTCGCTGGTTTAATCAGCATGATTAAACAGATATAGACAAATCCGATCGTCATAGTAAGGGGAACAGAAGCAATTAGGGTTGCCAGGCATACTTTTAAGGTATAAACAATGAAAGGTTTCATATTGAGGGTTAATTTGTATTTTCAATATAGATATTATTCCTGAGTTTGGCGTTAACCAGCTATAGTGATCGCATCATTCAACTTTTCTGTTAAGTTAATTTTTCAGCCATTGCGAATGGATAAACTAAATTGTATTTTTGAGGCGAAAACACTACCAGACATATAAATATTTTGAACCTGGTATGTAGGCTTAACGAGATTAAAAAAATAAATAACTTATTTTCAAAACATATAAAATAATGAATTTTCCATCAGAATTAAAGTACACTAAAGACCACGAGTGGGTTAGAGTTGAAGGTAACGAAGCTTATATTGGCGTAACTGATTTTGCACAACGCGAATTGGGTGATATCGTTTATGTTGACATCAACACCGTAGGTAGCGAAGTAGCTAAAGAAGAAGTTTTCGGTACAGTAGAGGCCGTTAAAACTGTGTCTGATTTATATATGCCTGTTACCGGAACCGTATTAGAAGTTAATGCTGACCTAAACGATAACCCTGAATTGGTTAACTCTGATCCTTATGGAGAAGGCTGGATGGTAAAAGTATCTTTAGCTGATTTAACTGAAGTAGAAGGTTTACTTACAGCTGCTGCATACCAGGAATTGGTAGGCGCTTAATTTATCATATTTTGTACAAAGCACTAAAAAGACAAGTTTGGGCCATTATCTGGACCGTTGTTATTTTAGTGCTTTGTAATATGAGGATGCCCGAGTCTTCTGGTCCGGGTTTTTTCTTCGAAGGTTTTGATAAAATGGCCCACCTGGGTTTTTTCTTTGTTTTATCAGTGCTGCTCTTTTATGGAAAAATAAGATATCAGCATACTTTCGCTTTCAGAACATTAACAATTTTTAAAATACTCCTGATCAATGCCATTATTGGGGGGGCAATCGAAATATTACAGTGGAAAGTTTTTACCTACCGATCTGCTGAATGGTGGGATTTTGCTTGCGATATGTTAGGGGCTTTAATGGCTGTTTTCAGTTATGTATTGCTCCATAAATTAAATTTCAATGAAAACGAAAGTTAGTATTATCTGCGTTATTATAGCCATCAGTTTAAGCAGCTGTAGTATTTTTAAAAAAAACTGTAATTGCCCAAAAGTATATTACAAGAGTTATCCTTCACCACAAAAATAACATTACCAAATCACCTCCCCCTTTTTGATTTGATGTGCAGCCTGTTTGCTGTATTTAAAATGTTACCAAGGTTTTAACACACCTTAACAAACCTTTAAGCTTTTACGTAGTCTGATAGCTTAGTTTTGTATGTAATACCTAAATTTTTTTGATGAAAAAGAACGTTCAGAGGGCAATCTTTATTGTTCTCCTATTTTGTGGATATATCGCTCAGGCCCAAAATACCGGCGCTATAAGTGGTAAAGTAATTAACGCAAAAGATAAAAAGCCTGTTGATTTTGCTACCATTGCCGTTAAGAGCTTGAAAGATTCGAGCGTGGTAGCCTCAGGTCAAACCAATCCTGATGGCTCTTTTAGCTTTAAAGCTATAGCACCTGGTAAATACCGGATTTACTCGGCCTTTTTAGGTTTAAAAACAGCTACCAAAGATGTCGAAGTGGCTAGGGCGGCCGTAAACGCAGGCGAAATTGCCATGAGCGATGACGGTGTTGATTTAAATACGGTAAATGTAACCGCTACTATTCCGATTGTGGTGAAAAAAGATACATTGGAATTTGATGCAAAATCAATCAAAGTACGCGAAAATGCTGTAGTAGAAGATTTATTACAGAAAGTGCCCGGAGTAGAAGTTGCGAAAGATGGAAGTATTAAAGCACAAGGCGAAACCGTTACCAAAGTAAAGGTTGATGGAAAAGAGTTTTTTGGTAACGATCCTTTATTGGCTACCAAAAACTTACCAGCCGATATGGTTGATAAAATCCAGGTAATTGACGAGCTTTCTGAACAGGCACAATTTACCGGTATTGATGATGGAACCAGAAACAAAATCCTGAACATTACCACTAAAAATGGTATGAAACATGGTTATTTTGGAAACAGTACTGTAGGTTATGGTTCTAACGACCGTTATGATGCCAGTTTAAATGTAAACAAGTTTGATGATGATCGTCAGATTAGTTTCATTGGTCAGTTTAACAACGTAAATAAACAAAACTTTGGCCAGGGTGGTGGCGTAGGAAACGGATTTGGTGGAGGTGGCGGCGGCCGTGGCGGTTTTGGCGGCGGCGGTGGAGGTAACTCTGGTGGTGGCGGAGGTGGTATTACCACAACCAATGCAGCAGGTTTAAACTTTGCCGACACTTACAAAGATGGTACACAATTTCAGGCCAGTTATTTCTTCAATAAATCGACTGCCGATATCATTCAGGACTCACATATCCAAAATCTTTTTGGGGGGATTACGACCGATGTTACGCAGAATTTAAACAATACAACCGACCGTACCAACCACCGATTCAATTTTATGGTGGATACAAAAATCGATCCGTCATTATCTATTAAAATCCAACCGAACGTAACTTATACAGAAAGCGATGGCAATAGCATAACCAAATATTACAGGAATTATGTGACGAGTATAACAGATGGAAGTCAGGAAAATACAACTACTGCTGCTACTCCTGCTGTTAGCAATAATTTATTAGTCCGTAAAAGTTTTAAACGCAGAGGCCGTACCCTTTCGCTTAATGTAAACACCAGTATTAACGACAACAGTGGTACCAATCAGAATTACCGTTTAGATCATATTACTGAAAATGGAGTAAAAAGAGATTCGTTAACCAACCAGTTAAACAATACCAGTAGCCATGCTATAAACAATACCACAAGAGTGGTATATACCGAGCCTTTAAATAAAACCTTAAGCGTAGAGTTTAATTATCAGAACGGTTATTCAAACAGCGATTCGCAGAGAGACGTATATAACTATAATCCCCTTACCCTTCAATTCGATTTAGTAGATAATACATTCTCGAATATTTATAATAACCGTACTTTAACCAATGCAGCTGGTTTTAGTTTTACTACAACCGAGAAAAAATACAACTGGAATATTGGCTTAGCTGCACAACAAACCAATAGGATAAATACCAATTTAACCACAGGGTTAAAACGTACACAGAACTTCATTAACATTACGCCGTCGGCACAGTTCAGGTATAATTTCAGTAACCGTAAACGATTATTTATTAACTATCGTGGTTCTACAACTCAGCCAAGTATCGATCAGATTCAGCCTATCCCAGATAATACAAATTCGCAAACCCGTTATGTAGGTAACCCGGACTTGAAACCTTCGTTTAATAACCAGTTGAGGATTAACTTCAATAATTTCAATATCGAAAGTGGCCGTTTCTTCTTTGCTGGATTAAACCTTACGCAAACCTTTAACAGTATCGGTAATACGGTTGTTCCAATATCTGGCGGCCTTCAGCAGGTTAGTTACATTAACGTTAATGGCGTTTATGCCGGTAATGCCAATGCTACCTGGTCTTTACCTTTAATGCCTGAGCGAAAGCTTACCTTAAATATTTCTGGTAATGGTTCGTATAGCAGAAACGTAAACTTTATTGCGCCTAACGCAAGTACTCAACTGGTTAAAAACGTGACCAATAGTTACACCATATCTAATGGCTATAAGCTGGTTACCAACGTTGATAAATTTGATTTAACAGGTGGTATTACCGGTAGCTATACCAACTCTACGTTTTCGGCACAGCAATCGGCAAATACGCAGTATTACACCATTAACCCAAGCTTTAATGTAAGCTATGTATTTCCAGCCAATATCAGGCTGGCTATGGATATCGATTATTTCAGAAATTTTGGTGGTGGCGATTTATACAACCAGGAATATACCATTCTTAACCCATACATCAGTCGTCAGTTCTTTAAAAATAGGGCTACCTTTAAATTCTCTGTAAATGATGCATTGAATCAGAATACAGGTATTTCGAGAACTACATCAGGTACTTCAATTACCGATTTAAACTATAACGTTCTAAAACGTTACTACATGTTCTCGTTCACCTATTCGTTAACCCGTATTGGTGGTCGTAACATGAGTGGCGATATGCAAATGCCGGGTCAGGGTGGGGAAGGCCGACGCATGAGAATGTAAAAAATATCAATATCAGAATTAAAAGGCCCGATTTTTTTCGGGCCTTTTTTTGTTTTACAGCGTTTACCTATTCGCTGAACCGTATGGGAGGCAGAAACGGGATCCGCGGTAACGAAGAAGGTGGTGGCGGTGGTGGTTTTGGTGGCGGCCGTCAAAGAAATTAATCATGATACCGTAAAACCCTGCATTATTTCCTGAATGTAAAAGCCTTGTTATTTGGAATAAATCTAAAGAAAGGCTAACTTGCGCCAAGATTAGCACATGAACCCTTTAGGCTCTATCTGGCTAATAAAATATAAATAAACACAGATGAAACTGTCGCACCTAAAAGTTGGAGAAAAAGGAACAATTGTCGCTTTTACAGATTTAGATATGTCTGTAAAGTTAATGGAGATGGGCTGCTTGCCGGGCGAGGTTGTAGAAGTTGAACGTTTTGCCCCTCTTGGCGATCCAATGGCCATTCGTGTTGCTGGTTATCAGCTTTGTTTGCGTAAAAGCGAAGCTGATGTGGTAATCATTCAATAAATATTTGGGTTTGGATATTAAAGTTGCATTAGTTGGTAATCCCAATACAGGTAAATCTACATTATTTAACCGTTTAACCGGTTTAAATCAGAAAATTGGTAACTTCCCGGGTATAACAGTTGACAAGAAAACAGGTTTTACCAAACTTGCAGTCGATAAGGATGCTGAAATTATCGATTTGCCCGGAACTTATAGTCTTTACCCCAAAAGCGCTGATGAAAGCATTGTTTTTCAGGTGCTGGCCGATCAAAAAAACAATAGCCATCCCGATGTAATTGTATTGGTTACCGATGCATCCAATCTTAAGCGCAACATGCTTTTGTATTCGCAGGTGGCCGATCTGGGCATCCCGATGATTTTGGCTTTAAACATGATCGATCTTTCTGCCAAACAGGGCATTGAGATTAATCTGGATAAGCTGGCTGAAAAATTAGGCATTCAGGTAGTATCTATTTCAGCACGGAATAACATTGGCATCGATAAACTTAAAAATGCAATAGCCAATACCACTAAAATAGCCACGCAGTTTCAGGAGGTTGATTTAAATTTTCTAGCCCCTGAAGCAATTAATGCAATTAAGGCAAAACTAAATTCGGATAACGATTATTATGCCCTGCAGGTTTTGCACCAGCACGAGCATTTAACTTTCTTTACCGAAAAAGAGCAGGAAGAAATTGAAGAAATAGAACAATCGAACCATTTCGAATCGGCTAAAATACAGGCTGCTGAAACCATTGCACGCTATAAGCATTTAAGTACTATTCTTGCTAATGTGGTGGTGGATAAAGGAACAGAAAAGAAATTCTCTTTCAGCGATAAACTTGATGCGATACTTACCCATAAAATTTGGGGTTTTACTATATTCTTGTTGATCCTCTTTATAATTTTCAATGCCATATTTGCCTGGTCATCTTACCCGATGGATTGGATTGAAAGTGGTTTTGGATTTATTACCGAACTTGGGCACGAATATTTGCCGGCAGGTATGCTTACCGATTTATTATTGGATGGTGTGATAGCAGGTTTGGGGGGGATTTTTGTGTTTATTCCTCAGATTGCCATTCTTTTTGCCTTCATATCCATTTTAGAAGATACCGGCTACATGGCCCGCGTTACCTTTATGATGGATAAAATTATGAGCAAGGTTGGACTTAACGGTAAATCGGTGGTACCAATGATTGGTGGTTTGGCTTGCGCCGTTCCTTCAATTATGGCAGCAAGGAATATCGAAAACTGGAAAGACCGGATGATAACCATTTTGGTAACCCCTTTAGTAAGCTGTTCGGCAAGGCTCCCGGTGTATATCCTGATTATATCATTAATTATTCCGCAAAAGCATGTGCTGAGTATTTTTAACCTGCAGGGCTTAGCGCTAATGGTAATGTACCTGGTAGGAATTCTAGCTGCGGTACTGGTAGCCTGGGTGATGAAATTCATCATCAAAACCAAAGAAAGATCTTACTTTATTATGGAGTTGCCTGTTTACCGCATGCCGAGGTGGAAGAACGTGCTTTTTACCATGTACGAGAAATCTAAAACCTTTGTTTTCGAAGCAGGTAAAGTAATTATAGCTATTTCGGTTATTCTTTGGGTAATGGCTGCCTATGGACCGGGAGACCGTTTCGAAAATATAGAAAAGAAATATGCTACGGCACTTGCCGATACTACCAAAAACACCGATCACATTAAGGTTTTAGAAGCAACAGAGAAACTTGAAAATTCTTATGTAGGTGTGCTTGGGCACTGGATTGAGCCTGTAATTCGTCCGCTGGGTTACGATTGGAAGATTGGCATTGGTTTAATTACCTCTTTTGCTGCCCGTGAAGCTTTTGTAGGAACGATGGCAACCATTTACAGTGTTGATGGTGGCGATGAGGATACCTCGACCATTAGGGAGCGTATGGCGGCTTCTGTTAACAGCCGTACCGGCTTACCGGTTTACTCTTTTGCTGCTGGTATTTCATTAATGCTTTTTTATGCTTTTGCTATGCAGTGCATGAGTACAGTGGCTGTTGTTTACCGCGAAACAAAAGGCTGGAAATGGCCGGTTATTCAATTGGCTTATATGACGGCCATGGCTTATGTTGCAGCGCTTGTGGCTTACCAGCTGTTGAAATAAGTTAAAATTATACCAAGTTTATTTCTGCTGGTTAACCTGGAGCATTTCAAATTTTAAGGTCAATCTAAGCAGAGTCGATAGCATGAGGAGTTCTGCCCGCTCAACTATCTAAGTTTTATCCCGATTACATCATAATGATCAGCATCATCCAATAGCTGCCGAATCGGCGCTTTACGACCAATTAGCGCTGCTAATTAGTTGAGCGCGTAGCATGGCCTTTACTTTAAGCAACTTGGCCTGTGCATTAACCATTGTTTCTAAAACTGGTAGAAGCGGCAGCTCCCGATTTTTAATCGGGGCTATAGCGAATAACGGGACTGCTGCTCCCGAAATGCACCTAAACTTTCATTTTCGAAAAGATTAAAATCAACAAGTTCCTTTAACCATTTAAGGCATATAAGGTTGTTTGAGCTCAGGCGTACTCAATAAACTATTTTAGCTGTTGGCTTTATTCTTCCTGTTATGGGCTGTTAGCCCAACTCAATTTGCCTTTTAATGCTCTCTTCTAATGAAATTAATGTTTCAGTACGTTGGATGCCATTCACTGCCTGAATTTCTTCGTTTAAAACATGACGCAGGTGGTTGGTGTCTCTGCAGATTATTTTTGCAAACATACTATAGGCTCCTGTGGTATAGTGTAGCTCTACCACCTCCTTAATTTTACTCAGCTGTGCCACCGCATCTTTATACTGTATTCCCTTTTCGAGATAAATACCCAAAAAAGCACAAATATCATAGCCGGCTTTTTGCGGATCGATAATTAAATGAGAACCTTTAATAATGCCCATTTCCTGTAATTTCTTCATTCGCACGTGTATAGTACCACCCGAAACGATCAGATCTTTAGCTATTTCTGTATAGGGTTTAGTGGCATCCTGCATCAATTGTTTCAATATATCGATATCGAGGTTGTCAATTTCTAAATTGGAATTGTCTTTTTTAAGCATATTTTTGAATTATGATAAGCGAATTTACGAATATTTATCAATATTATAAAAATAAAATTAAATGTTTAAAATATTTGCAAGGTATTGGTTGTTCCTTTACATTTGTATCAAGCAATTAACAAAAAGGAAACGTTCTTTCAAAATTGCTAAACATAATGTAGGGTGGTGAAACAGGCAGACACACCTCCTTGTCTCGGTGGCGGAGAATAATGGGAATATACCGGTTTCGGTACTAACCACTCCTTGAAGGTTCGATTCCTTCCCCTACAGCTAGTTGCAGTTATCAATTTACGGTTGGCAGTTTAAAACTGAAAGCTACAAATTAAAACTGTTAACTTTTAAAATGTTGGGTGGTGAAATTGGCAGACACGCCTCCTTGTCTCGGTGGTGGGGAATAATGGGACAAACGCAGTTTATTGGGTTGACCACAAATTAATTTTTTGAACTGTAGCTAACTACCCCTTGAAGGTTCGACTCCTTCCCCAACAGCATTTTTTATGAATAATAAGTTAGTTAATCGAGCAATCCTGGATAGGTTGCTCTTTTTTTGTTTAAGAGCACCAGTTTAGATGACAATCTTTGCAGATTATTGTTATATTACCGGCTTAAATTATTCAAAACGACTTAAGTACTGTGATGAAGAAACGCGTTTCAATTAAAGATATAGCCAAACAATTAAATATTTCCATTACCACCGTATCATTTGTAATTAATGGAAAGGCGCGCGAAAAAAATATTAGTGAAGCACTTACCAAAAAAGTATTGGATCTGGTTGCAGAGTTAAACTATCAGCCAAATGCACTTGCAACTAGTTTAAGAACGGGTAAAACAAAAATTATCGGCTTTTTGGTTGATGATATTTCTGAGCCGTTTTTTTCGGGTATAGCCCGCCATATTGATGAAATTGCATCGAACCTTGGTTATAAAATTCTTTTTAGCAGTACCCGTAACGATACAGAGAAGGCAATAGAACTGTTGCAAATTTTTGAAGACCGCCATGTTGATGGTTACATTATGGCCCTGCCGGAAGGGTTGGAAGACGAAGTGAAGAAGCTGATCCAGACAGATGCACCTGTGGTTTTGTTTGACCGTTACGTACAGGATGTAAAAACCGATTATGTAATTATTGATAATAAGAAAAGTACATTCGAAGCCACAGAACACCTGATTAAGAACGGTTACAAGAATATTGGCTTTGTTACCATTGATACGTTGCAGCTACAAATGGTTGACCGCTTGGCTGGTTACGAAGCAGCAATTGAAAAACATAAACTACCAGCGGTTGTAAAGAAAATCAAATACACAGGATCTGAAGATTCGATTCTGGAGATGACCAGTTTTTTTAAAGCTGAAAAACAACTAGACGCTGTAATTTTTGCAGCCAACTATATCTGTTTAGATGGCCTGAGAACTTTTAGAAAATCGGGCATCCGGATTCACAAAGATCTGGCCGTGGTATCTTTTGATGATTTTGAGATTTTGGAGTTTTGTGAGCCAGCTGTTACGGCGATAGCACAGCCCCTTGAGGCCATTGCAGAGAATATTATGAAGGTTTTACTCAATAAACTTAAAAAAGCTGGGCAGAACGTCGGGAATACACAAATTTCGCTCCCTACATCATTAAATATAAGGCCATCGAGCGCAAAAAAATAAGGCAATAAAAAGGGGAACAAATTTAATTCGTTCCCCTTTTTATTATGTTTTAAACAGTTTAAACTGTCATTACGTCTTTCTCTTTAGCCTCTGCGTGTTTATCTACTTTAATAATGTACGCATCAGTTAGTTTCTGAACCTCGCCTTCACCGGTTTTGATTTCATCGTCAGAAACACCATCGCCTTTAAGTTTTTTAATTTTCTCGTTGGCATCTTTACGAATATTACGTACAGTGATGCGGCCTCTTTCGGCTTCTTCTTTTACTTTTTTAACCAGTTCTTTCCTGCGCTCCTCAGTTAATGGAGGTACAACTAAACGGATTACAATACCATCATTTTGTGGATTGATACCAATATTTGCAACCTGGATGGCTTTTTCGATTACGGTTAAAAGTGATTTTTCCCATGGTTGGATCACAATAGTTCTTGCATCAGGTGTATTGATGCTTGCCACTTGTGCTAAAGCAGTTGAAGCACCATAATAATCAACGAAAATGCCATCAAGCATTCCTGCCGATGCCTTACCAGCCCTAATTTTAGTTAATTCTGCTTCACAATGATCGATGGCTTTATCCATTGAAGATTGGGCATCCATTAATTGTAATTGTATAAGTTCGTTCATAATTGTGGGTATTTCTACGAATTAATATTTTAATATGCTTATTTAACCAGGGTACCAATTGGTTCACCGCTGGCAATTTTCATGAAGTTACCATGTTTGTTCATATCAAACACAATAATAGGCAACTGGTTTTCCTCACAAAGTGTAAAGGCGGTCATGTCCATAACATTAAGTCCTTTATCATACACTTCCCTGAAAGAAATTTGTTCAAATTTTGTTGCTGTAGCATCTTTCTCCGGATCGGCAGTATAAATACCATCTACACGGGTTCCTTTTAATACCACATCAGCTTTAATTTCTATGGCACGTAAGGCAGCAGCAGAATCGGTAGTGAAATAAGGGTTACCTGTACCGGCACCAAAAATAACTACACGTCCTTTTTCCAGGTGGCGAACAGCTCTTCTGCGGATAAAAGGCTCGCAAATCTGCTCCATTTTAATTGCTGTAAGTAAGCGTGTTTTAATGCCCACTTTTTCTAAGGCATCCTGCAAGGCCATTGAGTTGATTACAGTAGCCAACATGCCCATATAATCGGCCTGTGCTCTGTCCATCCCGCTTTTTTCGGCGCTTAAACCTCTAAAAATGTTTCCTCCACCAATTACGATTGCGATTTCTAAACCTTTATCGTGTACGGCTTTAATATCTTCGGCGTATTGCTTAACGCGTTCATTATCAATGCCATATTGTTTGTCGCCCATTAGCGATTCTCCGCTAAGCTTTAGTAGGATACGTTTGTATTTCATGACCCCAAAAATATTAACAATTTTTTAATACCTCGCTATGCTTTTTAACAATTGATGTAAATATTTAAATAGAAATTTTTTCGCCTTTAAATATCACCTCTTTTAACTCCAGGGCACTGTCAAGAACCAGCAAATCGGCTGTTTTTCCGGTTTCTATTGTTCCGGTTAAATGCTCAATGCCGATTAATTTAGCAGGATAGAGGGTAGCCATTTTCAACGCATCGTTTAAATCGATATCGCAATGGCTTACACAGTTTTTAACGGCTTCTAACATCGTTAACGATGAACCGGAAAGCGTTCCATCGGGCATTACATATTTATTTCCTTTTTGTACATGCTGGTATGGTCCGGTAGCACATGCTGTAACGGCATCAGTAATGAGGAATAAACGCTCTTTTAACAATTTTTGCGCAAATTTAACCACCTCGAAATCTACATGTTGACCATCGGCAATGATACTGGCCATAGCCTTGTTATGGTTAAAAACTGCCGTAGGAATACCCGGTTCGCGATGGTGGATGGGGCTCATTGCATTAAATAGATGTGTGGTGGTTTGTACACCCTTATTGTAAGCGGCGGTAGCTTCATCAAAAGTGGCGTTACTGTGGCCTAAAGAAACTACCACGCCATTATCGAGCAGGTATTGAATTACATCATCATCCTGAAGCTCTGGCGCGATGGTTATCATTTTAATTACTCCATCGCCAAAATCGAGCAATTGTTTGATTTCATCCAGCGAAGCCTTACGCACAAATGCCGGAACATGTGCACCTAAACGTTTTGGACTTAAAAATGGCCCTTCTAAATGAAGTCCCATGCAGTTTTTTGCTAAGGGGCGATGAGCTTTAACAGTTTCGATACAGGCATTAAATACTTCGGGCGTATTGGTAGCCAGGCAGGCCAGGAAACCTGTTGTCCCTTTTTTTAGCAAATCATCTTCCATAATGGTCAGCGATTCGATAGTTGGATCGGCAGAGAAAAGGCGACCTCCGGATCCATAAATCTGTAAATCTATAAAACCCGGTGCAGTAATCGACTGGTGATTGCCGTTTATTGCAGCCGGCCTGATGGCTGCAATATCTGCACCGCTGATTTCGATTTCCTGGTTGGTTAAGAGTACGTTGTTATTATAGTAGGAGGTATTGGGAATTATCTTAGGCATATCAAACGTTTGAGTAAATTTAAGCTTACACGATCAAAGTTAAATATTGTAACGATATATTTGGTTAATAAGATAAACTAATCAAATGAATGAAAATCAGTCCAATAGAAGGAGCTTTCTAAAAGCAGGACTTACTTTAAGTGCAGCAACATTGGTTGCGCCTGGTGCAGCTATTGCAGATGTCACAGAAAGAGAAGATGCATTTAAAATTGCAGTTGGACCTTACCTTCAAACCAATTTTAATAACTCGATGACCATTTTATGGTTAACCAACAAAAATGCAGCTGGCTGGGTAGAATTTGGTGAGCAGGCCGATCAGTTAAGCCAAAAAGCCTATGGAAAGGCCGAGCTGGGTTTAATGCAGGCTAACAGTAAGCTAAATGCAGTAACGCTTAATAATTTAAAACCTGGAGTTAAGTATTATTATAAAATTGTCTCCAAAGAGATTAAAGATTTTCAGCCTTACAAACTAACTTATGGCGAAACCGTAAGCAGCGATGTAGAAACATTTCTGAATACGAATCAGGCAAAGGAAGAGGTGTCGTTTGTGATGATGAACGATATTCATGATCGTCCCGAGTCTATTCCCCATTTGTTGGGACTTGTTCCGGCTGCCCAACAGGATTTTGTTTTCTTTAACGGTGATATTTTCGATTACCAAACAGACGAAAAACAGATCATCGATCACATGTTGCAACCCTGTGTAGATAATTTTGCTAAAAATACACCTTTTATATATGTTAGGGGTAACCATGAAACCCGTGGCAAATTTGCGCGTGAGTTTGCACAATATTACATGCATGTTGGCCACACGGCTTTTACTTTAGGGCCGGTTCGCTTTGTAATTATCGATACAGGAGAAGATAAAGAAGATGCTCACCCGGTTTATGCAGGTATTGTAAATTTTGATGATTACCGGATTCAACAGGCCGAGTGGCTTAAAACAGAGATTAATTCTAAGGAGTTTAAAAAAGCCCCGTTCCGGATTGTGTTGATGCATATTCCGCCGCGCTATTCGGGCGATGCGCATGGACCAAAACATTGTACTGAGTTATTTGAACCTTTATTGAACGAGGGAAAGGTTGATTTGGTGTTAAGTGGCCATACGCACAAATATATGGTACACCAGCCTGATAAAGCGTTAAATCATTATCCCTTAATTATTGGCGGCGGACCGCAAAAAGGCAATAGGACCATTACCAGAATAACAGCAAATAAAAATAAGCTGGTGGTAAGCATGCTAGATGATTCGGGCAAAGAAGTAGGCGCCTACACCGCTTCAAGGAAATAAAAAAAGCCGGTTAACTATTTAGTTAATGGACATGCCCCAAAAAGTTAGACGCTTTTTGGGGCATTTTTTATGAGTAGAAAACAGAAATACGACTATCAGTTTAAACTTGATTTAGTCAACAAGGTAATCAGAGAAGAAAACTCTGTACACGGACTTTCCGATATGCATGG
>NZ_QAJQ01000017.1:0-49248 GCF_003852395.1 Pedobacter sp. KBW01 | reverse complement strand
CTTTTGGGTTCAGTCTATTGCCGGGGCTTTTTGTTTTACCACCAAAGACAGTGAGTTTTACACAGAGAATACTGTGGTATTATTGCTTTATGTGCTCTGTGCCTCTCTTTGTGTGCTTTGTGGTTAAAAAATAAGAGATTCTGGTCTGCGCCAGAATGACAGAACAGGAACTTTGCGATTAAAAATTAAGAAAATCTTACCTTATCTTAAATCCACCCTCTATTTCATCTACGAAGCCTGTTGCTGCACTTTTACTGTGGTAAAAAAGACACTCCCAGTTTTCTTCAGCTGCTCTTCTACCAAATTCTTTGCGGAGTTCCATTGCCTTACGACCATCGAAATCGTATTTCGCAATGAAGTTTTTAACCAGTTCTTCCGGTTCAGGTAGTACATCGCCTCCAAAAAATACCTTTTGTTTGCCTTCTGTTAAAAGAAAAATCTGGTGGTTAGGGCAGTGGGCACCCGTAAATTCGTAAGCAATGCTTTCATTAATTGCACCGTCGCCCTCTACAAAAGTTAACTGGGCATTGCGTTGTACAAATTCGAAAATATCAGCATGATACGAGGTTGATGTACTGCTAAATGCAGTTTCCCATTCACCACGGTTAATAATATGCTCCGCATCAGGGAAACTTAGCTCGGTTTTAGTACCCAACTGGTGGATCATACCACCCGAGTGATCGTAATGTAAATGCGACATTAAAACCTTAGTCACATCGGTAGGATCGAAGCCTGCATTTCTGATGTTTTTATGTAAAATGAGTTCGCCGTGATCGTCGCTAAACCCCAAACCCGTATCGAAAAGGACCAGGTCGTTTTTAAGTTCAACCAAAAAAGGTTGTACGTTGATAAACAGCGAGGCGGGTCTGTCTTTAAAATGGTGGATGGCAGGATCGAATGGCACAAATTTTTTTGTTGCATCAACTGAATAGGTGCCTTCGTAAAGGGTGTGGACTTGCAAAATGTAAATCTTTAATGTTTCTACAAAGGTAACAATCTAAATAACAGTATTTGTTTTAGTAAAAGCTTGGATACTTCCTTTTTTTGTAAAATATGATTGCTAAATTTCAGGCAAATTATTCTTTATGAGCATCCGTGTTTTGATTTTATTGCTGGTTTTTGGCTTTTCTAACCGTTTATTTGCCCAGCAGCGTCCAAATGTAATTATCGTGCTGGCCGATGATATGGGTTATGCTGATATTTCGTGCTACGGAAGCCCACTGATTAAAACGCCTTTTTTAGATGGGATGGCAGCAAAAGGAATAAAGGCAACCAATTTTGTAACTACTTCACCAACCTGTACCCCTTCGAGGGCATCGTTATTAACCGGAAGGTATTGCAGCCGGATGGATTTGCCGAGGCCAATAGGACCAGGTGAAAAAGCCGGAATGCCTGAAGACGAAATTACCATTGCACAAATGCTAAAACAATCGGGCTATGTAACTGCATTAGTTGGTAAATGGCACTTGGGCGATCATGGTGTTTCGTTGCCTAACAAAAAAGGTTTTGACGAGTTTTATGGTTTGTTATATAGTCACGATTACCGGGCACCTTATGTAAAAACCGATACCACCATTAAAATTTTCAGAAATACCAAACCCGAAATTTATAAACCGCACGATAGTATTTTAACCAGTTCTTACACACGCGAGTCGATTAATTTCATTAAGAAAAATGCAGCAGCTAAAAAGCCATTTTTTCTTTACCTGGCTCAGAATATGCCGCATTTACCGGTTGCCTTTGCTGCACAGAAAAGCCGCAAAACACCATCAGCAGGTGGTGAGCTGGGCGATGTGATTGAGGATATGGATGCTGGTTTGGCGCAAATCTGGAAACAGGTAGTAGCATCAGGACAGGCCGACAATACGATTTTTATTTTTACCAGCGATAATGGCCCATGGATTAATGCACCATCAAGAATGTACCAGGATGGTTTTACCAAATTTTACCATGTAGGTTCGGCTGGTGTTTTCAGGGGATCGAAAGGCATTTCTTACGAGGCTGGTCATCGGGTACCATTTATTGTATATTGGAAAGGCCATACGCTTACCGATACGCAATTAACAAAACCGATTTCGAATTTAGACGTTTTTCCTACGCTGGCCGATTGGACCAAAAGTAAACTTCCGCAACGGGTATATGATGGCGAATCTATTTCTGCTTTGCTAACCACTAAAAATTACAATAAGCCCCATCGTCCGATTTACTACCACAATTACGTTTTAGAAGGTGTAAAAGATGGAGATTGGAAATTGAGGATTACCAAAAACGATAATAAAGAACTAACGGAGTTGTATAATCTTTCATGGGATCCCGCTGAGCGTGTTAATCTGGCCGATGATGCGAAATATGCAGCTCAAAAAGAATATTTATTGAAACTTTACCAGGAATATCCGGGGAATTCGAAATAAGATATTATAATAATTTCTCCCGCAGATTTAAGGGATTGAAACACAGATATCATTAATGTAAGGCATTAATATTTTAAATCTGTGTTTTTTTGCGCCATCAGCGGGAAATAAGATACTGTGCTACTGTCTTTAAGTTTCTCCCACAGATTTAAGGGATTGAAGCACAGATATTATTGATGCAAGGCATTATTGTTTATAAATCTGCGTCTCTTTCTGTTTAATCAGTGGGAAATAATGAATCAGATAGTATTAGTTGCCGTACTCTTAAAGAGGTATCACACTACATTGGTGAGGTGAAAACTATTACTATGTAATGATTGCTGCCGTCGTATCCAATTAAAATGTATATTTACTGTTCGGAAACAGAATAAATGGAAAAAAGATGGGTGCTTGCGTCAAATTGTGATGATGCTACTATAACTACGATTGCAGAACAACTGAATATAGATCGCTCGTTGGCGCAGATATTGGTACAACGGAATATTTGCGATTTCGATCAGGCAAAAGATTTCTTCCGACCGGATTTAGACCATCTGCATAATCCTTTCATAATGAAGGATATGGATGCTGCAATATCCAGGATAGAAACTGCTCTGGCTACTCACGAAAAAATCCTGATTTATGGCGATTACGATGTAGATGGTACCACTTCGGTAGCATTAGCCTTCAGTTTCTTTTCTCAGTTAACTTCAAATATTGAATATTATATTCCAGATCGTTACCTGGAAGGGTATGGCATTTCTACTACTGGTATAGACTATGCCAGTGAAAATGGATTTACTTTAATTATTGCGCTTGATTGTGGGATAAAATCAATTGATAAAATTGATTATGCCAATACTTTAGGTATCGATTTTATTATTTGCGATCACCATTTACCTGGAGATGAATTACCTAAAGCCGTTGCTGTTTTAGATCCCAAACGATCAGATTGTGCATATCCTTTTAAAGAGCTTGCCGGCTGCGGTATTGGTTTCAAACTAGCGCAGGCATATGCACAAAAACACCAATTGCCTAAAGAAACGTATCTACGGTATCTAGATCTGGTGATGGTGAGTATCGCAGCGGATATTGTGCCCGTTGTTGGCGAGAACCGGATTTTAGCGCATTATGGTTTAAAAAAGTTAAACACCAATCCCTGCGAAGGCTTACGGGCTTTAATGGAAGTTTCGGGCAAGACCGAGAATTATACCATTACAGATGTTGTTTTTACGCTCGGGCCGCGGATTAATGCTGCGGGTAGGATCGATCATGCAAAACATGCAGTGGCTATGCTGCTTTGCCAGGTAGACGGAAATGCTTCAGAACAGAGCGAGCTGATTAATCTTAAAAATACAGAGCGTAAAACCTACGACCAGGACATTACCCGCGAAGCTCTGGCTTTAATTGGTGATAGTGAAATTCTGATTAACAAAAAAACCACTGTTGTATTTAATGAAAACTGGCACAAAGGTGTGATTGGGATTGTAGCCTCACGTTTAACTGAAAAATATTACCGTCCAACCATTGTGCTTACCAAATCAAACGGTCATGTTGCTGGTTCATGTCGTTCGGTAGTGGGTTTCGATTTATACGAAGCCTTGAGTGGCTGTGCAGACTTACTGGATCAGTACGGTGGTCATAAATTTGCAGCGGGTTTAACCATGCAGGAGCATAATGTTGGTGCTTTTGCGGATAAATTTGAAGAAATTGTATCAGCCAGCATTACTGAAGAGTTGCTAACCCCAATGATTAAGATCGATGCAGGAATAGAACTGGCACAGATTGATGGCAAATTTTACCGGGTTTTGGCACAAATGGGGCCATTTGGCCCCGAAAATATGGCGCCTATTTTTGTTACCCATGGGGTATACCTAGCACAACATGCCATGGCAGTTGGTGCAAATCACTTAAAAATTAATATAAAACAACAAAATTCGCCTATTTTTGAGGGCATCGCATTTGGGTTGGGAGAATTTCAAAACCTCCTGCAGCCAAGAGCTCCTTTCTCCATATGCTATACCATTGAAGAAAATGTATGGCGCGAGAAGAGGCGTTTGCAATTGAATATTAAAGGAATAAAAGTTAATTAAACAAAATCGTTATCCTGTCCCGATTTTATCATCGGGATCAGGATCTCTTGAGTGAGATGCTGAATCAAGTTCAGCAAGACGGAGTGGATCGATATATGATACTAAGAGCCGAAAATCTGGTTAAAAAATATAAACAGCGTACTGTTGTAAACAATGTTTCGTTCAATGTAAACCAAGGCGAGATTGTTGGTTTGCTGGGACCTAACGGAGCGGGTAAAACCACTTCCTTTTATATGATTGTAGGGTTAATTAAACCTAACGAAGGACGTATTTTTTTAGAAGAAGAAGATATTACCGAAGATCCAATGTACCGCAGGGCGCAGAAAGGAATTGGTTATCTGGCTCAGGAAGCTTCGGTTTTTAGGAAACTTACTGTAGAAGATAATATTCTTGCCATTTTGGAAATGAGCGACATGAGCAAGGAAGAACAGAAAGATAAACTCGAAGAGCTGATTAACGAGTTTAGCTTGCATAAAGTGCGCAAAAACCGTGGCGATTTATTGTCGGGAGGTGAGCGTCGCCGTACCGAAATTGCACGTGCTTTAGCAGCTAACCCCAATTTCATTTTACTCGATGAGCCCTTTGCTGGGGTAGACCCTATTGCGGTAGAAGAAATCCAGGGTATCGTGGCTAAGCTGAAACACAAAAATATCGGCATTCTGATAACCGACCACAACGTACAGGAAACCCTTTCTATTACTGACAGGGCTTACCTGCTTTTTGAAGGAAAAATTTTAGAGCAAGGCGTACCTGAGGTACTGGCCGAAAATGAAATGGTACGAAAAGTATATCTGGGATCGAATTTCGTATTAAAACGCAAGAAATTTGATGTTTAATCCACAGGTTGCTGATAGAATATTGTTAATCAAAACAAATTTTAATTTCGGGTGTTGCCTAAACTTTATGCTGAAACGAATTACTGTAAACCAGGGTGCTGTAAATAAAAGAATGTACATAGATGTAGAAACTTTTGATAAGATGATGTTCATTAATTTTAACCTTTAAGATGGCAATTGTAAATTCGATTTTTACCTGGTTAATGAAAAAGCGGATCCACCAGATCGAGCTTTTTATGAAATATCCACACGATGTTCAGGAAGAATGGTTCCACACGCTGGTTGATAGTGCCGAAAACACCGAATGGGGCAAACTGTACGATTACAAGACCATTTTAACCGTACAGCAATATCAGGAACGCGTTCCCATCCAAAATTACGATACTTTAAAGCCCTACATTGAGCGTATGTTGAATGGTGAGCAGAATATCCTTTGGCCGTCAGATATCAAGTGGTTTGCTAAATCATCAGGTACTACCAGCGACAGGAGCAAATTTATTCCTGTTTCGGAAGAAAGCCTTGAAGAATGCCATTTCAAAGGTGGTAAAGATATGCTTTCTATTTATTGCAATAACCGGCCCGATAACCAGATGTTTACCGGTAAGAGTTTGGTTTTAGGCGGAAGCCATCAGGTAAACCAATTAAACGAAGATTGCTTTTACGGCGATTTATCGGCTGTGCTGATTAAAAATCTGCCAATATGGGCTGAGTTTTACCGCACCCCAGATATGTCTATCGCTTTGATGGATAATTATGAAATAAAAATGGATAGGATGGCTGAGGCCACTATCAACGAAAATGTAACCAGTATTTCGGGAGTACCTACCTGGACCATCGTACTGGCCAAAAAAGTACTCGAACTAACAGGCAAAAGCAATTTACTAGAAGTTTGGCCCAATCTCGAAGTATATATTCACGGTGCGGTAAACTTTGCGCCTTACCGCGAACAGTTTAAACAACTCATCCCTTCTCCCGATATGTATTATCTGGAGACCTATAATGCCTCAGAAGGATTTTTTGGTATCCAGGATCAGGACGATTCAGATGAAATGCTGCTGATGCTGGATTATGGTATTTTCTACGAATTTGTGCCCATGGAGCATATTGGTGAAGAGAATCCTAAAGCATTGGTGCTGGGCGAAGTGGAGTTGCATAAAAACTATGCAATTGTAATTTCTACCAACGGAGGTTTATGGCGCTATATGATTGGCGACACCATTCAGTTTACCTCGCTGGCCCCCTACCGCATTAAAATTACTGGCCGTACCAAACACTTCATTAATGCGTTTGGCGAAGAGGTGATTATCGATAATGCCGAACAAGCCTTAACCAAAGCCTGCCAGGAAACCGGTGCCGAGATTAAAGATTATACTGCGGGACCAATTTATTTTAAAGGAGAGAAGGCAGGTGGTCACGAATGGATTATTGAGTTTGATAAACAACCTAACGATTTTGAAAAGTTTGTAGACATTATGGATCAAACGCTGCGCGAAGTAAATTCTGATTACGATGCCAAGCGCTTTAAGGATATGGCACTCTGCCGGCCTAAAGTACACAACGCACCGGTCCACACGTTCTACAACTGGTTAAAGGCAAAGGACAAGCTGGGTGGACAACACAAAGTACCGCGACTGGCTAACGAGAGGAAGTATGTTGATGATATTTTGGAGATGATGAAAAATGCTTAAATTCAATAAAAGATAAAAACATCTGGCATTTAGATTGTTTCATCAAATGAGCCGATACAATATGATGCTTTTGGCCGTTAATTTATAATACATCCAGCATGAAATTGAACAGGCAAAAAATATTAGATTTCTTTAAAAAATCTGAGGGCAAGGCAACGGTGATCTTGAATGATAAAACCAGGGCCAGCAAAACAATTAAGGATGCACTGGGCAAAGCTGTAACCAATAAAGGCGATTTAGAAGGCATTTGGGCTAAGCTGGTGCTGTTGTTTGCCGTTGCAAAAGATTATGTAAACGGTAGCTATACCGAAATTCCGAAACGATCGATCGTTGCCATTTTAGGTGGCCTGGTTTATTTTTTGTCGCCCGTTGATGTGATCCCGGATTTTGTACCCGCTTTAGGTTTTATTGATGATATATACATCTTAAACCTGGTGTACAGGCAGGTGCTTAAAGACCTCGAAAAGTATAAGGCCTGGAAAGATGCACAGGCAAAAATAATAGATGTATATGGCTCAACCAGATAAAAGTTTTTTAGATTGGTTAGGCGAACATCTTTTTAGCTGCCCTTTTAAAGCTTATTTTGGTGTCGATTGCCCTGGTTGTGGTTTACAGCGGTCGGTTGTTGCCTTGCTTAAAGGAAATTTCATCGATTCTTTTAAATTTTATCCCGCAACCCTTCCTTTAATTTTTGTATTGCTTTTTACACTTGTTCACCTAAAACTCGACTTTAAATTTGGTGCACAGTTGATTAAAATCGTTTTTGCAGGTGTTGCAGTAATTATCTTAATCAATTACATTTACAAAATATACAATCACCAACTACTAAGTTAAACACATACTCATGTCAGAAGAACAGGAAAACCCTCAGGAAAATAAACCTATCGATCTTTCAAAGAAAGAGGAACCGATTATAGAGCCAATAAATGAGGGGCCGGTAAGTCCACCACCATTTCAACAACCGCCGCCGTTTCAGCAGCCGCCTCCATTTGGGCAGTTTGGCGGAGGGTTTGGTCAGCAAAATTTACCTAATGCCACTGCGGCACTCGTTTTAGGTATTATTGCGCTACCAGCTTGCTGCTTTTATGGCATATTTGGGCTTATTTTCGGTGTTATTGCCTGGGTTTTAGGAGGTGGGGATGTTAAAAAATACCAGCTTAACCCTACACTTTATACCGAATCATCCTATAAAAATGCCAAAGCTGGAAAGATTTGCGGTATGATTGCTACAATTCTGAGTTTATTGTTTATTGTATTTGTTGTTTTAATTGTGGCAGGTGCCATTACGCATCCCGAAGCATACGACAGATTTTTTAAAGGACTAAATTAAGCGGCTATTTAATTTTACCTTAAAAATATAAACTGGATGGTGCATGCCATCTGATTTTCTTATTTTTGTAGCGTTCAAATTGTAAATCATAAACTCACGATAATGTATCCAGAATATTTAGTAGAACCAATGCGTAAGGAATTAACCAACGTAGGTTTTCAGGAATTAAAAAATGCAGCAGATGTAGATCAGGCCATTAAAGGCGAAGGAACTGTATTGGTTGTTGTAAACTCGGTTTGTGGTTGCGCGGCAGCAAATGCACGCCCGGCAGCGAGAGCAGCAGCAGCACACGAAAAACACCCCGATAAATTGGTTACCGTTTTTGCAGGTATGGAAAAAGAAGCTGTAGATCAGGCCAGAAACTATATGATGCCTTTCCCACCGTCATCGCCAGCTATGGCTTTGTTTAAAGATGGTAAATTGGTACACATGATCGAGCGCCATCAAATTGAAGGTAGACCAGCACAAATGATCGCTGATAACCTGATTGGTGCTTTCGAACAATATTGTTAAGAAAAGATTACGCAGATATTTAGATTACACTGATTAATGTTATACTAATCAGTGTAATCTCCTTAAATACCCAAAATCTGTGCTATAAATCGGTGTTGTTAAAAGTCTTTATTGAGCAGTTTCTCCAGCTCTCCGAACGAAACGTTCATTCTTACCCGACCTTGTTTAGCATACGAAATTTCTCCAGTCTCTTCCGAAATAATTACCGCAACAGCATCCGTAGTTTCAGAAACTCCAATACCTGCCCTGTGTCTTAAACCGAATTGCGAAGGCAACTGATCGTTATCAGTTAAAGGGAGGATACAACTCGCACTTTTAATCTTGTTTTCCGAAATAACCACAGCACCATCGTGCAGAGGGCTGTTTTTCTGGAAAATACTTTCGAGCAGGCGCTTAGATATTTTGGCATCGACCAGTTCACAGCTATTGGCAAAAAACTGTTCGTCGTAAAATTTAACAAACACAATCAGCGCGCCTGTCCTGGTTTTTTTCATGCTTTTGCAGGCATCAATAATCGGCTTTATTCGCGTTAAATTATTTCGCTCAATTTCTTTCCGGCCAAATAAATAACCCCACCAGGCCTTGTTTTTTTGTAGAAAGGCATTTTTACCAATGAGTAACAGAAAGCGCCTGATTTCGGGGTGAAAAATAACGATCAGGGCAATGATACCCACACTCATAAATTTCTCTATGATGGTGGTGAGCAGTTTCATGTTTAACGCATCTACTACCCGGTAAAAAATGGCAATGATGAGCATACCCACCAGCAGGTTTACGGCCAGGGTATTGCGGATCAGTGTATACACATAATAAATTAACAGTGCCACCAGCACAATATCTACCACATCGGTGATGGTAAATTTTACAAAGTCGAAATCCAATCCTTTCATTATGGGCAAGATAGTAAAACAGTTATAGAGAATTCGTCACCCTGAATTTATTTCAGGATCTCTAATTCATAAAGATACTGAACCAAGTTCAGTATGACGTTACGTTTATTTTTGTAATCAAAAAATAATAATCTAAGCTTAACCTAACATCCCCACCAACCTCACACACTCCACAGCTTCCTTAACATCATGTACCCTTAAAATCCCTGCGCCTTTTTGCAGTGCAATCGTGTTCAGTACCGAAGTTCCGTTTAAGGCTTCGGGTGCAGTAGTACCCAGTGTTTTATGAATCATTCCCTTGCGCGAGAAACCTACCAATATTGGCAGTTTAAAAATCTGGAAAGCCTCCATTTGGTTCAGCAATTCATAGTTATGGGCAATGGTTTTTCCGAAGCCAAAACCGGGGTCTATGATAACATCGTGGACATGCAACGCCTTCAGCTTGGCTAGTTTTTTAGCCAGGTAATCTACCACATCCAGGAGTACATTTTCGTAAACTGGGTTTTGTTGCATATTTTGTGGCGTTCCCTGCATGTGCATAATCATGTAAGGTACCTGCATTCTGGCAACCGTTTCGAACATCAGCTCATCCATATCACCCGAGGCGATATCGTTAACAATATGTGCACCCGCCAGTATAGTTGCTTCGGCTACTTTGGCTCTGAAAGTATCGATTGAAAAAATAGCTTCTGGAAATGCTGTCGATAGGCTGCTCACAACAGGCACGAGTCTATCTATCTCTTCTGCTTCCGAAATATCCTTCGCACCCGGTCTGGATGAATAACCACCAATATCGATAAATGTTGCGCCTTCGGTCAGGTGTTTTTCTGTTTTGGTTAAGGCCTCATCTATAGATTTTGTTCTGCTGTCGCTGTAAAAAGAATCGGGTGTGATGTTGAGAATTCCCATCACCTTCGGACTACTTAAATCAATAAGCTGACCTTTTATATTTAAGCTTTGTTTGGGCTCAAAAAAGTTTTTTTCTGCCATAATAAACCCTTTCGGGATTTGGGTTTCGCTTTAAAAATGTATCTTTAGCTTTTGTTTTTTCACGACAAAAATACACTAAAAACTAAATAAATATTGGCTTTGGCACAAACAAATACGGCTACAGAATTTGATGAGGTGATTGCAGTTTGCAGATCATTATTTTTAAAGAAAACGAAAGATTACGGCACGGCCTGGCGCATATTAAGACCAAGTTCGATCACCGATCAGATTTTTATCAAAGCTCAGCGCATTCGTACTTTAGAAGAAAAAAAAGTGAGCAAAGTGGGAGAGGGTGTCATATCCGAATACATTGGGATTGTTAACTATTGTGTTATTGCCATGATGCAGCTCGAACTTACAGATAACGATCCGAACGAAATGCCTTTCGAAACGGTTGAAAATTTGTTTGAAGAAAAAATTACTGAAACCAGGGATTTAATGTTTGCCAAAAACCACGATTATGGTGAGGCTTGGCGTGATATGCGTATCAGCTCGCTTACCGATCTGATTTTGATGAAAATTTTCAGGGTAAAACAAATCGAAGATAACGAAGGACAAACCCTGGCATCCGAAGGCGTAAAGGCAAATTACCAGGACATGCTGAACTACTCGGTTTTCGCCCTGATTAAACTGAGTGTTAAATAAATTTTTGCCACGAAATAGCCATTTAAATATTATAAAACGACTGAAAAACAGATTATACCGATGCAAAACGTACTTTTAAGATTCTCCAGATTTTTTGTTGGCGCTTTATTTATATTTTCTGGCTTAATCAAAGCCAACGATCCGCTTGGTTTTGGCTATAAATTGCAGGAGTATTTCGAAGTTTTTCACATGGGTTTCCTCAACGGAATGGCTACCGGTATAGCCATTTTATTGTGTACTCTCGAAATTGTTTTAGGCGCCTTGTTGCTGCTGGGTTTCTGGAGCAAAAAAGTAGTCTGGGGATTATTGTTGTTAATCATTTTCTTCACCCTGTTAACCTTTATTTCTGCCGCATTTAAAGTAGTAACAAGCTGCGGTTGTTTTGGCGATGCCATTCCGCTTACCCCTTGGCAATCGTTTACCAAAGATCTGATTTTGCTGGTGTTGATCATGATCATTTTCGCGAAAAAGGAATTAATTCAACCTTTATTTAAAAAGGAAGCCACTCAGCGCAATATCGCTTTAGCGGTAACGGTAGTTTCTTTAGGCTTTGGCTTATATACCTACAATGTGTTGCCTGTTATCGATTTCTTGCCTTATAAAGTTGGTGCGCATATTCCTTCATTAATGGTCATCCCTCCGGGAGAGAAGCCAGATGAGTTCGAAATCATGTACCACCTTAAAAATAAGAAAACCAATGCAGAGCAGGATATGAGTGATAAAGCTTATCTCAAAACCGAAATCTGGAAAGATAACAATTGGGAAATTATTGGTGAGCCTACGAAAAGGCTGGTAAAGAAAGGTTATGAGCCTAAAATCAAAGATTTAGTAATTACCGATGCTTCGGGAACCGATTATACTAAAGAATTGATTGAAAACCCTTATTACAGTTTGATTTTTGTGGCTTACGATTTGAAGAATACGAACGAAAGTGCAATTGGTAAATTAAATGCCATCGCGATAAATGCCACACAACAATTCAACATTCGTACGGTTTTGTTAACCTCCAATTCAGCACAGGATGCAGAAGTATTTATCAAAAAGAATAACCTGTTTTCGGAAGTTTTTTATGCTGATGCAGTACCGCTGAAAAGTATGGTAAGGGCTAATCCGGGTGTTTTGTTGTTGAAAAACGGAGTGGTTATCAATAAATGGCATTACCACAATGTGCCAACTTTTGACCAATTGAGCCGGAAATACTTCGATAAATAAACATGATTGGCTATGCACTAAAAAAACTGATGTACGGATTGCTGGTAATGGCCGGCGTTATACTCGTTGTTTTTGTGCTTTTTAATATCCTGCCCGGCGATCCTGCCCGAATGACGATGGGGCAGCGGGCTGATGTACAATCGCTCGAAGCGGTACGTAAAGAGTTTGGTTTAGACCGCTCAAAACCCGTTCAGTTTGTTTTATACCTGAATGATTTATCGCCGCTTAGTGTGCTCGGTAACGATAGTACCACGCAGCAGAAATATCATTACTCGAAATTAATCAGCTTTAATAAAAAGGCTTTGGTGGTTAAATGGCCTTATTTGCGCAGTTCATACCAAACCAGGCGCGATGTAACTGCAATTTTGGCTGAAACCGTTCCCAATACCTTTATACTGGCGCTTACAGCAATGATTTTTGCTACGCTGATAGGTGTGTTTTTAGGAGTGCTGTCGGCAGTTTATAAAGATTCGTGGATTGATAAATCAGCCAATGCATTTGCAATTTTGGGTATTTCGGCCCCTTCGTTTTTTGCGGGGATTATTATCGCCTGGCTTTTTGGTTTTGTGCTGAGCAATTACACTGGTTTGAAAATGAGTGGGAGTTTATATTCTTACGATCCTTTTAACGGGGAAGTGCTTACCTTGAGAAATTTATGGCTACCTATGATTACATTGGGCTTGAGGCCGCTGGCCATTATTGTGCAGCTTACCCGAAGTGCTATGCTCGATGTACTGGCACAGGATTACATCAGAACAGCAAGGGCAAAGGGCTTAAGCAGGAACAAAATTATTTACAAGCACGCCTTAAAAAATGCCTTAAATCCGGTAATAACCGCTATTTCTGGCTGGTTTGCTTCTTTACTTGCCGGTTCTTTTTTTGTAGAATATATTTTTGGCTACAACGGACTGGGCAGAACAACGGTAACGGCATTAGAAATGTCAGATTTCCCGGTAGTAATGGGATCGATATTATTTATTGCCTTTGTTTTCGTTGCAATTAATATATTGGTCGATATTTTGTACGCCTATATCGACCCGAGAGTGAAACTGGCGTAATGAAGAAATAAATATAGCATGAGTAATACGAACGATATAAACAGTGGAAATGTAACATCTCTTTCCGGGATCTTTTTTTTGGTAGGATACATGGGATGTGGTAAAAGTACCAAAGCCAAGCAACTGGCGCACCGTTTAAATTGTCCGGTAATTGATCTGGATGCTGAAATTGTTGCCAAAACAGGAAAAACAATTGCCGAATATTTCGGTGAGTTTGGCGAAAGTGGCTTTAGGGATTATGAAAGTGAGCTGCTTAAAACTTTCGATTATCCGGAAACCTGCGTGGTAGCCACAGGTGGTGGTTTACCCTGTTTCTTCGATAATATGGACTGGATGAATGCGCACGGCGAAACCGTTTATCTGCAAATGGAACCCGCTGCATTGGTATCGCGATTGCACAACCGCCAGAAACGACCTTTAATTAAAGATTTAGATGACGAACAGCTTTTAGTGTTTATAAAAGAAAAACTTCAGGAACGCGATCCATTTTATACCCAGGCAAAATTAATTGTTGACGCCTTTGATCTGGATGGCGAAAAACTGGAAGCGGCGTTACTAGCCAAGGTTTAACCCATCTTGCTACTTATCCATAAATAATACTTACTACTAAATACTTGATACTGCTTTAATTGATACTACTTTAATCAACACAATCACTCACAATTTTAGCCGATAGCAAAGCCAGGGGGATCCCTCCGCCGGGATGAACACTACCACCGCAAAAGAATAGATTTTTAACCTTCGAACTGAAATTAGGGTGTCTGAGAAAAGCAGCAAATTGATTGTTTGAGCTATTCCCGTACAATGAACCCTGATAAGAACCAGTTTTGCTTTCAATGCTCCGGGGATCTAAAACCTGTTCGCAAATAATATCTTTCTCAATGTTCCGGTTTAAAATACGGCTGATTTTTTGGATGATATTGGCTTTTGCTTCCTGTATAAGTTGATCCCAGTCTTGGCCATTATTCGCAGGGACATTAATCATGACAAACCAATTTTCGCTATCTAAAGGGGCATCAGTATGAAGGTGTTTACTGCTGATGTTGATGTAAACCGTTGGGTCGCAGCTAATGGTTTTATTCTTCCAGATGGCATTAAATTCTTTTTGGTAATCTGCAGCAAACAAGATATTGTGTAAGCCCAAATCGTTGTAATTGCCGTTCATGCCCCAATAAAAAATTAAAGCGGAGCT
This sequence comes from Pedobacter sp. KBW01, assembly GCF_003852395.1. Taxonomy (NCBI): domain Bacteria; kingdom Pseudomonadati; phylum Bacteroidota; class Sphingobacteriia; order Sphingobacteriales; family Sphingobacteriaceae; genus Pedobacter; species Pedobacter sp. KBW01. The sequence goes on along the minus strand of NZ_QAJQ01000017.1, from coordinate 34,411 downwards.
ACTGCGTTCCTGGTTGAGTAGTTTTTTCGGGTGTAGTATGCCTTTAAGCAGGTTTTTATAGGTGAACCAGATATCCAGATTGGAGACCACTAGGTCAGCAGGGTGGATTTTATCCTTAACCATTATCCCTTTTATTTTCGGTTTACGGCTACCCGAATGCAGGATTTCTTCTGCCTTTTGGTTGTAATGAAATTGAACACCCAGTTCTTCTGCCAGTTTAACTAGACCACTTACAATACCATACATCCCATTTTTAGGGAGAAAGGCTCCAAAATGATACTCGAAATGTGGAATCACGTTTAAAGTTGCGGGAGCTTGATACGGGTCGGAACCATTGTAGGTAGCATAGCGGTTAAAGAGTTGTGCTATACGATGATCCTTAAAGAATTTGTTGTTGGCCTTTTGCTGCGTTCTGAAAGCATCAATTTGTCCAAACCTGAAAACTGATTTTAGCGTATCCCAATGGAGGTAACTTTTCAATTTGTGCAGGGTTCGTTCTAAAAACACTTTGTGGGTTACATCATAAATGGTAGCGCTTGTTTTTAAGAATTTTTCAACTTCCGATGCGGTAGATTGAGTTTTTGCTTCAATTTCTTGTGCAAATGTATTCAAATCAGCCTTTGCAGTCAACCTTAATCCGTCTTCGTAAAAGTAACGGCAAATTTCTTTTAACCGGATGTATTCAAAATAATCGTTTGGGTTCTTGCCAGCAAGTTGGAAAAGTTCATCCACATATTGCGGCATGGTAAACAGGCTGGGGCCAGCATCAAATCTAAAGCCACTCATGCTGATCTCTGCCAGTTTACCACCAGGTTCTGAGCCAGCTTCAAAAACACTTACCTCGTATCCTTTTACACTTAGGCGGATAGCTGATGCAATTCCCGCAATTCCGGCACCGATAACGATTGCTTTTGGTTTAGACATTAATCTATTTCAACTCCTCTAAATATACCTTCGTCTGTTTTTCAATCTCGCCTGTTGCAAATTTAATTGCCGAACCTACTCTTGTCGTTTGTGGTTTTACCGCCATTTTATTGATTGTAGCGAGCGCATCAGTGTACCACTTGCTCCAAACTTCAATAATATGCTTTTCTTCAGCTATGGGTTTACCTGTGGCTACTGCCTTTTTACTCAAATCGAATTCTGTTTTTAGGCGAATCAAAGCATCAGCTTTAACCTGAGTAACCGTAGCTGTGGCCGTATTTTCATCAGCAGAAATTAAGGTGTAGGCTGCAGTTAAACCGCTTATGCCTACATTTTTCATTTCCGTTGGTGAAACTTTATCAATCCTGTCGTTATCAGTGTGGTAAAAAACATCTGTAAAGTGCCACATTAACAAACCGGGGATTTTATTCTGCAAAAATGGAGTGTGGTCACTTCCACCCTCAAACGGATTGTAATTCACGGTCCAATTGGCAAATTTTCCCTGCGTTTTACAGATATCGAAAATGAAATCGTTAAAATAATGCGGAAAAAGATCTTTTTCGGCGACGTCGCCTGCTCCCCATTCGGTATGTTTATCAGTGCCTCTGGTCCAGATGGCCGATGGATCGGGCATTTTTTCTATTAAGAAAGAGCCGCCTGTCTTTTTGGTGTTTTCACCAACCATATCCAGACTCATTCCCCACATAATGCCCTTTGCGCGGGTAGTGTCTTCAGTAATGTATCTTCGGGTCGAAACAATCTCATCGCCCCACAAAAAAGTTAAACTGCGCTTAGGGTTTATTTTTTTTGTTCGGTACAATTCAGCTGTTAAGCGGGCCATTTCGGCTAAAGTGCCCACGCCACTGGCATTATCATTGGCTCCGGGTTCTTGTACGTGTGCGCTAAAAACAAAGCGTTCATCGGGACTAATACTTCCTCTCACATTGGCTACAATGGTTAATTCTTCTGATGGATAAATTTTGGTCTGGATATTTACTTTTAACTGTGTTACTCCTTTTAAACAAGCGGCCTTTAATTTTTCTTTGGCAGCATAGGATAAAAGTAATGTCCATACTTCACTATTCGCTTTCATACTGCCAAACTGAATGGAGGTTTGGTGGACTTCGGGTTGCGTGTATTTAGGCATAGCATACCCCAGTACTCCAATTGCCCCTGCTTTAGCTGCGGCCTGAAGCAAGCGTGAAGGGTGGCCTTCTGAAAAAAGGATTTTCCCTTTCAGATCCATTTTTTCAAGGTCAGCGGTATTTGCTTTGTCCAGATAAACCACCTGAGCAGTAACGCCGCCGGCTGGAGTTGAACTGCAATTGATTGGAATCATATTGCGGTTGGTTTCAAAAGAAATCAAAGGCTTTTCTTCGCCAACAATTGCAATGCTGGCATCAACAGGCTCCCAGGTATTGTTTTTCATCGCCCGTTTTTCGATGCGATAAGTTAAAGGTGTTTCAAATTCGTTTTGTTGCTGGGCCACAAAACCTGCTTTTTTCAATATACTTTCTACCTGATGAATGCTCGCATTGAACCCTGTATTACCGGGCACACGAAAGTACTTTTCTACAAAAGCAGTTGTTTCGTAAGCATTTTGTGCGTTGAAACCAGTACGGGTTAGTTTAAAATATTCATCTGTTGAGTTTTGTGCGTAAGTAGCCAGTCCCGCAAAAAGCAGTGTAAAAAGTATCTTCGTTTTCATAAGCGTTTATAAAAGCGAAAGATACTAAGAATATTTAAGCTAACTTAAGCGTAGCGCTTACCAGTTTTGCGTTTCATTTCCGCGTCAGCCGATAATGGTCCCGAGCCTACCACCCAAAACATAATGAGTAGGAATAAAACCAGTACCGAGAACCATAGTTCTGAGTTAGGAGAAGAGAAACCTGGAGTAAGATTAACGAAAAATACAGCAAACAGCAGAATCGGAATCTGGATGACCACAGCAAAGCGGGTTACCAGGCCCAGTGTAATTAAAACACCGCCAACCAGGTGAGCAAATGCTACCACATGTATGGCCATGCTGATTAACATACTGGAGAAACCAAAAATGTTGTTTTGTGTAATCATGTTTTGGAGCACAGAAGTGTCGCTAACAAAAGAAACACCTTTTCCAAAAATAACAAGGCCAAGGACAATGCGAAGATAATCCAGCCATTTCGAATGATGAACATCGCCCCAATGTTCAATTTTACGGATAACGTTCATAACGAACCTCCATTTTTATGTGAATGATACTTTAAGTTACGGAATTATATCTGATTATCAAATAAAGAATTGAAAATCAGCAGATGAGAAGTTGAAGGAAGAATAAATACAAGGTTTAACCTTTTGATGTAAAATTAACAAAAACTTAAACTATACTGTTTTGGTTTTCGGTCTGAATTTTGTATTATTGTTAAAGTTGAAAGGTTTTTTATCATGAGCAAAGAAATACTCGAATTTTCTGTACAGGTAGATGAAAAATTTGACCTGAAATTTAATTGGCTGGATGGTTTCTGGGGAGCCGCATTTAAATTTTTTGGAAAATAGTTTCTAATATCAAAAATATGCTGAATCAGTTATTATAAACTGAGCGGAAAAATATTGCCCGATCTTTCTTTCCAACTATTTATACTCATTCCAACTTTAGCTTTCAGTTTAGCTCTTTAACCTTTGGACTTTCCTCTTTCAGCTTTTAGCCTTATCTTTGCAAAATAATGAGTAGAAGAAAACCTGGTACGGTAACTATAGTTCCAAACGTACAAATAATCGATATTGCCGAAGAGGGAAAAGGTGTTGGTAAAGCCGATGAATTGGTGATTTTTGTTGATAAAGCAGTTCCCGGCGATGTGGTGGATGTGCGCTTAACAAAAAAGAAAAAGAATTTCGCTGAGGCGATAATTGAGCAACTCCATGAAAAATCTGATTTACGTACCGATCCGTTTTGCGCTCATTTTGGTACTTGTGGCGGTTGCAAATGGCAACACATGGGCTACGAATCTCAGTTGAAATTTAAACAGAAAAATGTAGAGGCTGCCTTGCAGCGCCTTGGTAAAATAGATACTTCGCATACTGAGCCTATTTTAGGCTCGGCAAAAGACCGCTATTACCGCAATAAATTGGAGTTTACTTTTTCGAACAAACGCTGGTTAGAAAAAACCGATGTAGAACGCGATGAAGATTTTGATATGAATGCCCTTGGTTTTCACGTGCCGTTGCGCTTTGATAAGATTTTAGATATAGAGCATTGCTATTTGCAGGCCGAACCTTCAAACACTATCAGAAATGCCGTACGTAAATATGCCTTGGATAACAGATTATCATTTTACGATCTGCGTAATCATGAAGGTGTACTGCGTAACCTCATTATCCGTACTTCTTCTACTGGTGAGGTAATGGTAGCCGTAGTGTTTGCTTATCCTGAACAGGAACAGGTAGATGGTTTGATGAATTTCCTTAAAGCTAAATTTCCGCAGATTACCTCGTTGTTATATATTGTTAACCAAAAGAAAAACGATACCATTTTCGATCAGGATGTGGTGGTATTTGCAGGCCGCGATCATATTTTTGAAGAGATGGACGGCATCCGCTTTAAAATCGGAGTAAAATCTTTTTATCAAACCAATTCTGAGCAAGCTTTCGAATTGTATAAAATTACCCGGGATTTTGCAGAATTTAAAGGCGACGAGCTAGTGTACGATTTATATACCGGTGCTGGAACCATTGCCAATTTTGTGGCCAAAAATGTAAAGCAGGTGGTAGGGGTAGAGTACGTGCCAACAGCTATTGAAGATGCTAAATTCAATTCGGAGTTAAACGGAATTGATAACACAATCTTTTATGCCGGAGATATGAAAGATATCCTTACCGCAGAGTTTATTGCAAGCCATGGTAAGCCTGATGTGGTAATTACCGATCCGCCAAGAGCCGGTATGCATGCCGATGTAGTGCAGCGCTTGTTGGAAATGGAGGCCGAAAAAATTGTTTATGTGAGCTGTAATGCTGCAACACAGGCCAGAGACCTTGAATTGTTAAATGAAAAATACGATGTGGCGCGTATTAAGCCAGTAGATATGTTCCCACACACGCAGCATGTAGAGAATGTTGTATTGTTAAGATTGAAATAAAAGAATGATAGAATAATTGAATGAGCGTGGGTTGAATGAATTAAGTTGCCTCCAACATTCATTCAACCATTCAAAATTCGATAATTAGTAGGTATGGATAGAGAAGAATTGTTAAGTGCAACACCCGAAGATGGTGGAGCGCCTCAAAAAAAGCAGGAAAGTCCGCTGGTAAGTTTAGAAAAAGACCTGGAACTTTACGCGGATGCAATTAAAGAAGTAGCAATAGAAATTATGGTTGAAGGAATTTCTGCTCACCCAATTTTTATTGCCCACCAGCATGAAGTTAATATTGGTGAATTGATTTTAAATAAAGAAGAACTCAACACTAATTGGACCATCCAGGCTTCTACCTTAGAAGAGTTTGTAGAAAAAGGCATCATTAGCAAAGAAAAAAAAGAACCGTTTTTAAAGGTTTATAAAAAACCAGAAGATTTTATGTGCGTATTCGTGATTGTTCCTGAAGGCGCAAACTTCATTTATTATCCGTACAAGAAAAGATAGTCTGAGTCCCCTGTAGTCTGGGGATAAATATAGAATAACAAAAATTGCAATTACCCATCTGTGTAATCCTGTAATCTGTGCAATCACCTTAAAAAAACAAACGCTGCTTTGTATCCACAAAGCAGCGAGTTATCATTAAACTAAACTAAAATTTTTTAATTCACGTGTCTTACATCTCCGCTTTTAGAGCTTGATGTTTTCTTCAGTGATGCGCTTCCTTTATAATGCACATCGCCACCGCCACTTGCTGATGCTTCTAAACCTTTATTCACGTAAATAGCTACATCCGAACCGCCCGATGCCTGCACTTTGGCATAGTTGGTAATAAAACCGTAAGCATCAATATCACTGCCACCGCTTGATTGAATGGTCATGTTTTCAGCTTTACCTTTTAAATCGATATCGCTACCACCGCTCGATTGGATCGATAAATCGTTACAAACTACATCCAGTTTCAGGTCTGAACCACCTGATGAACGGATGGCAAGTTTATCTGTTTTTAATTGATTTTGGGTAACCACATCCGAACCGCCTGATGCGGCAATTGCATTGAGGCTTTTATAAGTTACATAAGCTTTAATTACGCGGTTTTTAAACAGGCCACCCCAATTAATGCCATCTTTAAACTTGATGTTTACGTTGGCTCCGTTTTGCTCTACTACAATGTTTTTCAGGGTTTCGCTGTCCGACTGGATGCTTACACCTTCATTTCCACCTTGGGTAAGGTATAAATCTATTCCGCTGCTAATGCCAATGCTGTTAAAGTTTTTTACGGCAACATTTTTGGTTTCCTGTGCTTTAGCCATATAGCTGCTCACAATCACAAATAATATGGTTGCAGATTTGGTAAGGGTTTTCATAGTGCTCTTTGTTAAATGATTTTTAAAGCCATCAAACCTGGTTTTATGGTAATGACAGCCTGGGATTTTGTTTTTGGTATTAATAAGACGCAGTTGGAGCCAAAACGTTGCAGCCAATCGAAATTATTTTTCAAATAGTTTGAATTTCATGCTTAAAATCGTTCTTTTTGTATTCAACCTTTTATACAATGGCCGCATCACAATTACTTATCCTAAATAAGAAACAAATTCAGCAAAAGATAGATCGTATCGCTTATCAGATTTTAGAAGATAACCTGAACGAAAAGGAAATTGTACTTGCTGGAATTTGGGATCGTGGCTACAAGCTGGCTTTAAGGTTAGAAAAAGTACTTAAAAAAATCTCCGGCTTTAAAATAACTTTGTTGCGCATCGATCTTCAAAAGGAGAGTAGTAAACTGGTAGCCTCTACTGATTTGGATGAAAGCCATTGGAAAAACAAGGTGATCATTATTGTAGATGATGTACTGAACAGCGGTAAAACTCTGGCTTATGGCTTAGGTGTTTTCTTAAATACCCCCCATAAAAAAATTCGCACCGTGGTTTTAGTTGATCGAAGCCATAAAATATTCCCGATTGCAACCGATTTTGTTGGCCTTGAACTGGCAACCATTTTGAAAGAGCATGTAGATGTAGTGATGGATGTTGAGGGGGAAGAAGACCGGGTGTATTTGAGCTAGGATATAGGTAAGATTGAAGATGTATAATGGATTATTTTTCATCGTCGAATTATAGCTCTATTAAATAAACCATATTTGCATTTGAGCCCAAATTTTTGCAATTTCCCGAAATGTATCAACCTAGGAAAAATAATCTGATTTTTAGCTTTTTCTCCTGGTACATTCAGTTTATCATTAAAAAAGATTTCTCAGCCTTCCATTTCGATGGAATTGAAACCAAACCCAATGCTTCAATCCTTATTCTGGCCAATCATTTCAGCTGGTGGGATGGATTCTTTATTTTTTATCTCAATAAAAAGCTATTTAAAAAGCAATTTCATGTATTGGTTAATGCCGAGAACTACAATAAAATTGGCTTTTTGAAATATTTGGGAGCTTTTGCTGCGGAGGGCAAGGGTAAAGATGTTTTAGATACACTGAGCTATGCAGGTAAACTTTTAGACGGTGAAAATAATCTGGTACTCGTTTTTCCGCAGGGGAAATTGTATTCTAATCATTTAAAGAATATCAGCTTTGAAAAAGGGGTTATGCAAATGATTAATGCCAGTCAGAAAAAGATGAGTATTATTTTTGTTGCTACCTTTGTCGATTATTTTTCGAAAAGAAAGGCAAGGGCTTATGCTTATCTTCAAAATTGGGAAACAGAAGAATACGTGAGTTTGCAGTTATTAAAAAGTGCGTACAATAAACATTACGATCAATCAGTTATTAAACAAACACAGATTACTGAATGACGATTTTTATTTACGCAGTACTAATTTTTCTGGTCATCAGGTTTTCGGTTACTGTCTTTAATTTCCTATCTAATCCTAAATTATCAAGGGTAATTAAACATTATCAGGATAAGGTTTCCATTTTGATTCCGGCACGCAACGAAGCGGAGAATATAATTGACCTGTTAACTTCCATTCAGGAGCAGGACTATATTCATTATGAAGTAATTGTTTTAGATGACGGTAGTAGCGACAATACTTTTGCACTGGTAGAAGCGTTTTGTACACTTAACCCAAATTTTAGGGTAGTTAAAGGGAAAGAACTCCCAGCAGATTGGCTGGGGAAAAACTTTGCCTGCCATCAGCTTGCCGAAATGGCTACCGGAAAATACCTCTTGTTTATTGATGCTGATGAAACCATTAAGCGCGGACTAATTAACAGCTTAATTGCCCGTATGGAAATAGGAAATCTGGCTTTATTAAGTGTTTTTACCAATCAGATAATGTTATCAATTGGTGAACGGTTAACTGTTCCGTTGATGCATTTCATCTTATTAAATCTGCTGCCTCTGCGTCTGGTTAAACTTTCAAAAAATCCGGCATTTGCTGCAGCCAGCGGTCAATGTATGTTTTTTAATGCCCATAACTATAACGAAAACCAGTGGCACGAACGGGTGAAAAATCAGGTGGTTGAAGATGTAGAAATTATGAAACGCGTTAAACTGGAAAAATTTAATGCCGAAGCACTTTTAGCCAATAGCCTGATCTATTGCAGGATGTACAAAGGACTGAATGAAAGTATAGTCGGTTTTAGTAAAAATTTACTTGCAGGTTTTGGTAATAACATCTTAATCTTATTACTTTACCAGCTTTTGGTAACTATTGGCCCGGTAATTTTAATCTTAAACTTTAACATTACTTTACTGGTATTACCATTAACTTTAATAATTTTAAGTAGAATAATGATTTCCTATTTATCCGGACAGAATGTTTTGATAAATTTGATTTTGCATCCCTTTCAGATGTTGTTCTTCTTGATTATTTCATTGATTTCTATAAAAAAGCATATTTTTAAAACAGGCACATGGAAGGGCAGAACGATCAAAGCGATTTAAAGGTTAAAAGAGTTGCAGTTGTTGTAATTATCATTTTTCATTTGGTTGGTTTGCTCGGTTTTTTAATTCCTGTGGCTCAACCGTATTTCCTTAAGCTCGTTCCTTTCCATTTATTGCTGATGTTTGCCGTAATTGTTTTTGCTTATAATGCCGATGTTAAACGCTTGTTGCTATTTGTATCAGGAGTTTTTCTTTGCGGTTTTATGGTTGAGGTTTTGGGCGTACACACGGGTAAAATATTCGGGAGTTATTATTACGGACCTACACTGGGTTACAAAATTGCTGCAGTACCCTTACTTATGGGGGTAAACTGGGTAATCCTGATTTTTAGTGTAGGGCAGATGATGAAAGCAATAAAGATTAGAAACAGTATACTTGCTTCTGTTACAGGTGCGTTGGTGTTGGTGATTTTCGATTATTTTTTAGAACCTGTAGCTATGAAATTTAACTATTGGCAATGGGACTGGCACGAAATACCGGTTCAGAATTATGTAGCCTGGTTTATCGTTTCGGTTATTTTATTAAAGTTTTACTATGCGTTGGGCTTAAAGCAACAGAAATATTTAGGTACTGCGATGTTTGTGGCACAGTTTATCTTTTTTGTTGTCTTATACATGACAACCGGAACAAATATTTTTGCTTAATTTTGTATTGCAATGGGTTACAACTTACAGGTTAACATCGATAAATCATCAGGCTTTTGTTTTGGTGTAGTGTATGCAATAGAAATGGCAGAAGATATTTTAGATAACGAAGGTTATTTATACTGTTTGGGAGACATTGTACACAATGATGAAGAGGTTGAGCGCTTAACTAAACGCGGACTGAAAATCATCGATCACGAAATTTTAAAAGATTTGCGTGATGAGAAGGTTTTAATCAGGGCACATGGCGAAGCCCCCTCAACTTATCAGCTGGCATTAGAAAATAACCTCACTTTGATTGATGCATCTTGTCCGGTGGTTTTAAAGTTGCAGAATAGGATTAAAAACTCGCACGATGATGAAGAACAAGTGCTTATTTTTGGTAAACACGGCCATGCAGAGGTAATTGGTTTGCAGGGGCAAACTGATGGTAAAGCCATTGTTTTTCAGGATTTAGCCGAACTCGATAATGTGGAGCTTCCGGAAAAGTTTACTTTGTATAGTCAAACCACTAAAAGCACCGATAAATTTTACCACATTAAAGACGAATTGTTGAGTCGTGGCTACGATGTTAAGGCCAACGATACCATTTGCAGGCAAGTATCTAACCGGTATCAGGAGTTGGAAGATTTTGTGAGTCATTACAATAAGATTGTTTTTGTTTCTGGTAAAAAGTCATCTAACGGGAAAGTGCTTTACGATGTATGTAAGAAGTACAATGAAAATGCTTACTTCATTTCTAATGTTGAAGAATTGGAACAGACCTGGTTTGCCGAAAATGATAAAGTAGGTATATGTGGTGCAACCTCTACGCCAATGTGGTTGATGGAGGATGTAAAAGCTGCTTTAGAAAAATACTAACTATAAAATCTATCAGTTAATATTTGTTATTTAAATGAGAGCATTATTAATAATAGATATGCAGATTGGTAGCTTTAAACCCTATGATTTGCGACATGATACCAAAGGTGTAATTGAGCGAATTAATAAATTATCGGATTATTTCAGAATTAATGAGGATAAAGTAATTTTTGTCCAACATAATGGCACTAAGGAAAATAATTTTTTGCCCAACTCTCCAGATTGGAAGCTTTTACCTGAATTAATCAAATGCGATACTGATTATGTGGTTTCAAAATCAGCTAATGATGCTTTTTATAATACACAGCTAGAGGATACTCTTTCCAAACACAATATTTCCGAATTATTTATAACAGGTTGTGCGACTGATTTTTGTGTCGATTCTACGGTAAAATCGGCTATTGCTAAAGATTACAATGTAACAGTTGTTGGAGATGCTCATACTACTGCAGATAGACCACATTTAAGTGCAAATAAAGTGATTGAGTATTACAATTGGATTTGGGACGAGATGACACCAACTAACTTTAAAATCAAAGTTATTAAAACCAATGAGTTGGCTTTGTAGTTTGAAGAATCACAATCGATAATTATTTTAAACCATGGACAATAAAAAATCGTGGATTGGTTTAGGTGTTGCAACTCTGGTTATTTCCTGCTGGTTTATATCGCTTTATTGCTTGCTTACCTGGCATTTCTCCTGGAGCAACCCACTTGTTTATTTGATGGTTTTAGTCCAAATGCATTTATACACGGGTTTATTTATTACCGCGCACGATGCCATGCATGGTACAATTTCAAACAATAGAAAAGTAAACAATCTTTTCGGTTTCCTTGCTGTGTTTTTGTATGCAGGCTTTTTCTATAACAGCTTATATACCAAACACCATCAGCATCACAATCATGTACATACCGCTAACGATCCTGATTTTGCTCCACATGGTTTTTGGAAGTGGTATTTCAGGTTTATGCTAAATTATGTAACGGTAATACAACTGGTAATTATGGCCGTTACCTACAACATTTTGAAAATATGGGCGTCGGAAAAAAACCTGTTGTTATTCTGGGTACTACCATCCCTTTTAAGCACCTTTCAGTTATTTTATTTTGGTACTTATTTGCCGCATAAAGGTGAGCACGATAACGAATATCATTCTACTACACTAAAGAAGAACCATTTTATCGCTTTCATTACCTGTTACTTTTTTGGCTATCATTTAGAACATCACCAAAGACCAGCTATGCCCTGGTGGCAGTTGTATAAGGCAAAATAATGCATCTCCGCGGTGTCTGTGTTTGTCAGTGCATCCGCCTCAAAGTAAATTTTCCTGTTTTATAATGATTTATTGCTGCATATTGCACGAAGGTTTCTGATACTCATTATGGATTTTTGCTTCCTGCAGCCGGGTTTCTTTGCAAAACCATTTTTCTGCATCATCAGGGTTCATCCTTGAGTAGATCATGTTGCAGTTAAACAACTAAGGAATAAATTGCGGTTAATATTATTTTCTATTGACGAAAAAATGTTTTTCATCACTTTTTAACATAGGTTAAAAACAATAAATACGCGATATTTGCGCAAATAACATATTTTAATATCAATGAGCAAAAAGGGAATTTTACTGGTAAATTTAGGAACACCCGATAGTGCGGCAACAGCCGATGTCAAAAAATATCTTGATCAGTTTCTGATGGATGAAAGGGTAATTGATATTCCTAAATTAAACCGTACTCTTTTGGTTAAAGGGATAATTGTTCCTTTCCGTAGCCCTAAAACTGCTAAATTATACCGCGAAATATGGAATGAAAACGGTTCGCCACTTTTGTATTACAGTAAATTGCAGGCTAAAATGCTGCAAGAAAGATTAGGCGACGAGTACCAGGTAGAGCTAGCCATGCGCTATCAAAATCCTTCTATTGCATCAGTACTCGATAAACTGAAATTGGGTTTGGTAGAAAGTATTCAGGTTATTCCGATGTTTCCGCAGTATGCATCGGCCAGTACTGGTTCGGTAATGCAGCTGGTTATGGAACTGGTGAGTAAATGGCCAACTGTTCCGCCAATTTCCTTTGTTAACTCTTTCCATGATAACGAATTAATGATAAAGGTTTTTGCGGAAAATGCAAGAAAACATCAGATAGAGACTTACGATCATGTGTTGTTCAGTTTCCATGGTTTACCCGAACGTCAATTACTGAAGTGCGACCATACCGGCAGTTATTGCTTAAAAAGTAGTGATTGTTGCCAAACATTAAATGATACTAATAAGTTTTGCTATTCAGCACAAGGGCACCATACCGCCAGGCTAATTGCCAGTGAATTAAACCTGCCAGAAGAAAAATATACCGTTTGTTTTCAGTCGCGTTTAGGTAAAGAACCCTGGGTACAACCTTACACTACCGATGTACTTAAAAAATTAGCCGCAGAAGGTAAAAAGCGTTTGCTGGTTTTTAGTCCGGCTTTTGTGGCCGATTGCCTGGAAACGCTTTACGAAATTACGGTAGAATACCACGAAGAGTTTAGGGAGTTAGGCGGCGAGCATGTTCAGTTGGTAGAAAGCTTAAACGATAGTCCGGTGTTTATTGAGGCACTTGCCGGAATGATTAAATAATTAAAAATGGCAGGTTTTATCATTTTAATGGGGGTTTCGGGAAGTGGTAAAACCGTTATTGGGAAAGCGCTTGCACCGCGGATAAACGCTGAGTTTATTGATGGTGATAATCTCCACTCGCAGCGCAATGTGGATAAGATGGCTGCTGGCATTCCATTAACCGACGAAGATCGTTTGGATTGGCTTCAGCTGATTGCCAAAGTTGGCCGCGAGCATGTAGCGCACTGCACATCATGCATTATAGCCTGTTCTGCATTAAAAAAAGCCTACCGCGAACTGCTGCGGATTGATAATCCGAGCATCAGCTTTGTGTATTTAAAAGGAGGTTTTGATTTAATCCACGATCGGATTATGAAACGTTCGCATCAGTACATGCCCTCAAGCTTACTGAAGAGCCAGTTTGATACACTGGAGGAGCCACAAAATGACGAGCATGATATACTTACGATCTCTATCGATCAGTCTATTCAGGCAGTTGTCGAAGAAATCGCTCAGGCTAAGCTCATTTCGTAATTATCGAAATAATCTGATCTGTTGCCCCTTTCTTGCCGGCCACGTATGCTCTGGCTAAGTCGGTCGCATGCTGATTGCCTGCAAAGATATTAAAAGCATCAATTAGCTCTTCTGTAGATGATATACTTTTAGCTGCGCCAATGGTAATTAAATCTTTAGCTTCCTGGAATTTATCATATTTAGGTCCGAAAATTACAGGCAAACCAAAAGCGGCAGCTTCTAAGGTATTGTGTATACCGGCGCCAAAACCACCACCTATATAAGCCACTTTACCGTACTGGTACAAAGCAGAAAGCATACCAATGTTATCGATTATTAAGACTTGAGATTTGAGATTTGAGATTTGAGAATTGTTGGCTTCCAATTGCGCACTTAAAACTGAAAACCGCAAACTGCCAACCGGAAACTGTTTTTCAATACTTTCAATGTGGCCGCTATGAATTTCGTGTGGTGCAATAATAAATTTCCAGTCGGGGTATTTGGCAGGCAATGTAGCCAATAACTTTTCGTCTTCAGGCCAGGTGCTTCCGCAAATCAAAGTTGGTTTGCCATCAATAAACTTTTCAATCAAATGCAGTTGTTTAGGTGTTTGTGCATTTTCATAAACACGATCGAAACGGGTATCGCCATTGATGGTTACATTGTTTAAGCCAATTGATTTTAGCAGGTTTTCACTTTCTTCATTCTGAACAAAAAAGTAGGTTACTGCTTTAAGTATGTTGCGGTAAAAACCACCATACCATTTGAAAAAAGTCTGATTATCTCTAAAAATGCCCGATATTACATATAAAGGAATGTCACGATCTTTAAGCACCTTAAAATAAAAATGCCAGAATTCATATTTGGTAAAAATGGCCATCTCAGGGTTGATACTTTCGATAAAGCGTTTCGCATTCTTATTGCTGTCAATTGGCAGGTAAAAAACATCCGCTAAAGCATAATTTTTTCTGATTTCGTATCCCGATGGCGAAAAAAAAGTAACTACAATTTTTTTGGAAGGATAAAGTGTTTTCAGTTTTTCTAAAACCGGCCGGCCTTGTTCAAATTCGCCTAACGAAGCAAAATGGAACCACACATGTTTATCCTGAGGATTAATGCGCTGAGCAATTTGTGTATAGACGTTTTTACGCCCTTTTATAAACAGCCTTGCCTTAGGATTAAATATTGAAAAGATCCTTATAAGTAAAATGTAAACCCGAATTCCGATTATGTAAAGCAAAAGCATTAGTGTAATTTCATATCTTCGTGCCAAGATAAAAGGAATATATTTAAAAAGCTTAATAATATACGAAACCATTGGGATTTGGTCTATAAATCAAGGCAATTAGATGATTCAGGATCGTTTCGTTACAGACAAAAATAAATTATACTCTAAATGAAAATAGCCGTTATTGGTACAGGATACGTAGGTTTAGTTACCGGAACCTGTTTAGCAGAAACAGGAAATGATGTTATTTGTGTTGACATTAATGAAGCAAAGGTTAAACAGATGCAGGCGGGCGAAGTGCCTATTTATGAGCCTGGTTTAGACCTTCTGTTCCATAGAAATATTGAGCAGGAAAGATTAACTTTTACTACCAATCTTGCTGAAGCAGTGAAAGATGCGCAGATTATTTTTATGGCCTTGCCAACGCCTCCGGGTGGAGATGGTGCTGCCGATCTTTCTTACATTTTAGGCGCAGCTAAAGACGTTTCGAAGCTCATTACGGAGTATAAAGTAATCGTAAATAAATCAACAGTACCAGTGGGTACAGCCGATAAAGTAAAAGCTGTTTTTACCGAAAATACTTCAATTGAGGTGGATGTGGTTTCTAACCCTGAGTTTTTAAGAGAAGGTGTGGCTGTTGATGACTTTATGAAACCAGACCGTGTGGTTTTGGGTACCAAAAGCGAAAGAGCCAAAAAACTGATGACCGAGGTATATGCGCCTTATGTACGTCAGGGAAACCCGATCCTGTTTATGGATGAGCGTTCTTCTGAGCTGACCAAATACGCAGCAAACTCGTTTTTGGCCACCAAAATTACGTTCATGAACGAAATTGCAAACTTATGCGAGCTGGTAGGTGCAGATGTTGATGCCGTAAGACGCGGTATCGGATCAGACGACCGTATCGGAAAACGTTTCCTTTTTCCTGGTGTGGGTTACGGCGGTTCATGTTTCCCCAAAGATGTACAGGCCTTGGTTAAATCTTCTGATGATTATGCCTATAATTTCCAGATTTTGAAATCGGTAATGGAGGTTAACGAGAAGCAAAAAACAATCTTGGTAGATAAAGTATTAAAATATTACAAAGGCGACATTAAAGGTAAACATTTTGCACTTTGGGGGCTGGCGTTTAAACCTGAAACCGACGATATCCGCGAGGCACCTGCTTTGTATATTATCGATGAGCTGGTTAAGAATGGTGCTACCGTTACCGTATTTGATCCGGAAGCAATGGGTAATGTAAAAAATATTTTAGGCGATAAGATTAATTATGCCAAAAACCAGTACGAAGCATTGGAAGGTGCTGAAGCACTGTTAATTGCAACAGAATGGTCGGTTTTCCGTAACCCCGATTTTGATAAAATTGAGAGTATTTTGAAAAATAAAGTGGTTTTCGACGGTCGAAATTTGTATGATTTGCAAAAAATGATCGATCTTGGCTATTATTATAATAGCATAGGTAGAAAACTAATAGATTAAAATGGGTCGAAAAAGAATTTTGATTACAGGTGCAGCCGGATTTTTAGGTTCGCACCTTTGTGATCGCTTTGTGAAAGAGGGTTTTCATGTTATCGGAATGGATAACCTGATTACGGGCGACATGGCAAATATTGAGCATTTGTTTAAACTCGAAAATTTTGAGTTTTACAACCACGATGTTTCCAAGTTTGTACATATTCCGGGTAAGCTTCACTACATCTTGCACTTCGCTTCACCGGCAAGTCCGATCGATTACCTCAAAATCCCGATCCAGACCCTTAAAGTGGGGTCGTTAGGTACGCACAACCTGTTGGGCTTGGCCCGAAATAAAAGCGCAAGGATGCTTATCGCTTCAACTTCTGAAGTGTATGGAGACCCGAATGTAAATCCACAGCCAGAAGAATATTGGGGTAACGTAAATCCCGTTGGCCCACGCGGCGTTTACGATGAAGCCAAGCGTTTTCAGGAAGCCATTACCATGGCCTATCATACCTTTCACGGTGTAGAAACCCGGATTGTAAGAATCTTCAATACTTATGGCCCAAGAATGCGCTTAAACGATGGCCGTGTTTTACCAGCTTTTATCGGGCAGGCGTTAAGGGGCGAAGATTTAACTATCTTTGGGGATGGAAGCCAGACCCGCTCTTTCTGTTATGTTGATGATTTGATCGAAGGAATTTACCGTTTACTGATGAGTGATTACGCCCAGCCGGTAAACATTGGTAACCCGGATGAAATTACCATTAAACAGTTCTGCGAAGAGATTATCAAACTTACTGGTACCTCACAAAAAATCGTGTACAGGGAACTTCCTCAGGATGATCCAAAACAACGCAGGCCGGATATTACCAAAGCAAGAGAGATATTAGGCTGGGAGCCGAAGATAGATCGTGCTGAAGGATTAAAAATTACATACGAATATTTTAAATCATTGCCTCCAGAGGCTTTGGAAAAGATAGAACATAAAGATTTTACCACATTTAACCGTTAAAATGGCAAAAATATTAGTTACTGGTGGAACAGGATACATAGGTTCGCACACAGCAGTAGAATTACACAACGCAGGATACGAAGTTGTAATTGTTGATAACCTTTCTAACTCGAACATTAAAATTTTAACCCAGCTTCATGCAATTACTGGCAAATGGTTCGATTTTCACGAAATCGACCTTCAGGATGACAAAGCTGTACAGGAATTTGCAGAAAACCATACCGACATTGATGGAATTATCCACTTCGCAGCTTCAAAAGCAGTAGGCGAATCGGTTGAGCAACCCTTAAAATATTATAAAAACAACTTTTACGGATTAATTAACCTGTTAATCTCATTCAACAGAAAAATTAATTTCGTGTTCTCTTCTTCATGTACCGTTTATGGTCAGCCAGAAAGCTTACCAGTAACCGAAGCAGCACCTGTACAAAAAGCAGAATCGCCTTATGGTAACACCAAACAGATTGCTGAAGAAATTTTAGCTGAAACTGCTGCGGTAACACCTGATTTAAATATCATCGCTTTGCGTTACTTTAACCCGGTTGGAGCGCATGAAACAGCTTTAATTGGCGAGTTGCCAAACGGTGTTCCGGCAAACCTGGTTCCTTTTATCACCCAATCGGCTATTGGTAAACGTGGCCCGATTACGGTTCATGGCGATGATTACAATACTCCTGATGGTTCTGCGATCCGCGATTATATCCACGTAGTAGATTTGGCCAAAGCGCACGTTGCTGCTATTAAACTTTTAGAAGCAGGAAACCCAAATGGTAACTACGATGTTTTCAATATCGGTACCGGTACCGGTTCTTCGGTTTTAGAAATCATTACTGCTTTTGAAAAAGTAAATGGCGAAAAACTGGATTATAAAATTGGCCCAAGAAGAGCTGGTGATATTGTGCAGATTTATGGCGATGTACAGAAATCGAATGCGCAACTGGGTTGGAAAGCCAGTCTGGATATCAACGAAATGATGCGCTCGGCATGGGAGTGGGAAAAATACATTAAGGCCAACCCTTTTTAAATGAAATTATCGGAGCACAAAGATCTTAAAGAAGCAATTACCGGTTTACCTGTTAAAGAAAAAGACAAGTTATTACTGCGTTTAGTTGCAAAAGATAAAGTGCTTACCGAACATCTTCATTATAAATTGTTGGAAGATGAAACGGATTTAAACGACCGGAAAGAAAAGATTAAAGCCGATGTAGATGAACAGATTTTGGAAATACACAAGCTGAATGCGAAAGAAGCTTTGGTAAAAGTCCGGAAAATGATTACCACCGTAAATCATTTTTATAAGGTTACGAAAGATCCGTTAGGGGAGGTAGAACTGAAAGTGTTTATCCTCAATGCCGTTCCTTTCGACTATAAGAAATCAATTTTTGGTTACCGCGATTTTATGATATTATTTACAGCATTTTATCTGAAAACGACCGCGGTAACCTTAAATAAGTTTAAAAAACTTCACGAAGACCACCAATTCGACCTGAGCGAAGATTTTAATCATTTGCTCAATAAAATCTATTCCTCTAAATTTGCAGGTGCAGCCGAGGCAAGTAATCTGCCAAGGGAAATAAGTTAAAATCATGATCTACCATTATGTTCGGATTATTTAAAAAGAAAAAAATAGCACCCGAATTTAATTTCTCAAATATTGGGACCGATATGCACTCGCACATTATCCCAGGTATTGATGATGGTGCACAAACTATAAAAGATTCTTTACTGCTGGCCAAAAAGTTTAAGGCCCTGGGCTACCATAAACTGATTGCCACACCGCATATCATGGCCGATTATTACCGCAATACGCCCGATACCATTAACCGTGGTCTTGATGTGTTAAGAAAGGGATTAAAAGAAGCTGAGATAGATCTGGAGGTTCAGGCCGCGGCCGAATATTATCTGGATGAGACCCTGGAGAAAAAAATCAGGCAGAAAGAGGTATTAACTTTTGGGGCCGATTACCTGCTTTTCGAACTATCTTATATCAATGCGCCACAAAACCTGCTCGATTTTATAAAGATGATTCAGGATGCTGGCTATAAACCTGTTTTGGCCCATCCCGAAAGGTATCCCTATTACCACCAGACTTTCGAAAATTATCAACAGATTAGAGAAACGGGCTGCCTGCTACAGTTAAATACCATTGCCTTGACCGGCTATTACGGTGCTGGCGCAAAAAAAGTAGCCGAAGAAATGGTCGAAAACCACCTTGTCGATTTTATGGGTAGCGATATGCACCACTTAAAGCATGCCGCCGCATTAGAAGATAGCTTAAGCACACCTTTTATCGAAAATTTGCTAAGTCAGCACCAGTTGGGGAATGCCTCGCTTTAGGATTGTTTAACTGCTTGAATCGGTTAACTGTATTTCAATCTTCTAACTGTTCTAGTGTCTAAGCGCTGGAAGCCAGAGCTTTCTAAGTCTCATATTGCAATTATATTAACCGGTTAACCCTCTATTCATATCTCAGCGCTTCAACAGGATCTAATTTCGATGCTTTTTTAGCAGGATAATAGCCTGAAAGGATTCCAACCAATACGCATAGTACGAAACCCCCGATAATAAATAACCACGGAATAAGGAATGCGCCACCCATGGCCAGCGATATGATATTTCCGAGTACAATGCCTAAAAATATACCCAGCACACCGCCCATCAGGCAAATTACTACAGCTTCGATTAAAAACTGACGGCGTATTACCTGTGGATTGGCGCCGATAGCCTTACGGATTCCGATTTCGCGCGTACGCTCTGTAACCGAAACCAACATAATGTTCATTAAACCAATTGAAGCACCAATAAGTGTAATAATACCAATGGCTACACCACCAATGGCCACAAAAGCCAGGTTTTCGAAAAGCGTTTGTGCAATGGCATCACTCTTGGTAATTTCGAAGTTATTGGTTTCGTTAACCTTTACCTTACGAATATTTCTAAACAATGCTGTTGATTCTCCGATAATGTTCTCCTGCATTTCATTGCTGGGCACCATCACGGTAATGGTGTAAGATGGGTTGGCGTTTGCATTAATCTGTTTCGCTTTTACCAATGGAACATAAACAGCCCTGTCGCCGCTAAAACCCATACTCGATCCTTTTTTCTCCAATATGCCAACAATTTTAAGACGGTTGTTGCCTACATTAATGAGTTTATCAAGCGGATCAGCATCTTTAAAAAGTTTTTCTACTACCTCGCCACCTACAATACATACGTTGCTACCCAATTGAATTTCAGAAACACTAAAATTTCTTCCCTGTGATAGGTTTAAACCTTGCGAGGCGAGGCCATTTTCGTCAATTCCCTGTACATTAATATTAGGATTGGTTTTTAAACTGCCATATTTAACAGTAGAACCACCGCTTGCAAATACACTTACAGCTACTTTGGCTGGTGTATTTAAGCTGTCTTTAAATTTTACCGCATCTTCGTAACGGATAGCTTTAAAAGGTTTGGGCCTTTTGCCATTACCGATTCTGATACCTGTACCACGGTTACGGATGGTAAATGAATTGGCACCCATGCTACTAAAAGCATCAGTCATACTTTTCTTTACAGCATCAAGTGTGGTTAAAATCCCAACTAAAGCCATTAAACCAATGGCAATAATCAAGGCGGTAAGCATGGTGCGCAAGCGGTTACCTTTAATAGATTCTAATGCCAGTCTGATGTTTTCTCTGTAATTCATTTATAATAAGTATCAAGTCAAGTATCGGGTATTAAGTATGAATATGGGGTTAATCCTTATACCCTACACCTTTTGCCTTCAACCACTATGGGTAAAAATAAAAAAAGTCCCGGTGTTTAGACATCGGGACTATATTATATGTTACAATATATTTTATTTATGCCGAGAAACTCGTGCCACAGCCGCAAGTGCTGGTAGCATTAGGGTTAATGAAGGTAAAACCGCGCGAGTTTAATCCATCCTGCCAGTCAATCATCATTCCCATCAGGTACATTTGGTGGGCCTTGTTCATAAAAACCTTAATACCGTCTATAAAAAATTCCTGATCGCCATCTTTTTTCTGATCGAAACCCAGAATGTAGTTCATGCCTGCGCAACCGCCACCTTCCACGCCAACGCGTAAACCGTAATCTTCACCAATTTCCTGCTGATCTCTTAATTTATATAACTCTTTGGTTGCTCCTTCCGAAAAAGTAACTGGTGCAAATCCTGTATCAACTGTTGTGCTCATGTTATTTACAATTTTATCTGTTACAAATATAAATAATAATGCACATTTTTGCTTTTAACGGTCAGCTAATATTACCGTATTTAAACAATACTTATGAATACCCAACAGATTTTAATCGATGTAGTGATCTTATTTGCAGGCATTTTCGCTGCACTAATGGCAGTTTATTGTATTTTAAAGGGCGATATTCAGCGCTTTTTTAACTTAAAAGCCATTGAACTGAATAAAGAAACCAGGGCGCACCTGTTACCGTTAAGATTGCAGGCGCACGAGCGTTTAATTATTTTCGTCGATCGGATTAACCCTGCAAACCTGTTGGTTCGCCTTCATCAGCAAGGTATTGATTTGGCTACTTTACAAGCGGGTATCTTAAGTGAAATCCGTGCAGAGTACCAGCACAATATTACCCAGCAGCTGTATGTGGATCCTATAACCTGGGGTGTAGTACGTAAATTAAAAGATGATACCATCGGGATGATCACCAATGCGGTGCAGGGCTTGCAGGCAGGTTCGAACGGAATTGAACTTAGCAAAGCCATTTTGCAACACATGGCTACCATTGATGAAAATCCTTACGATTTAACATTAGAGTTGATCAAGAAAGATATTAACCAACTGTTTTAAGCGGTGATTAACTGGTTGAAAGTGTGTTAACTGGTTAATTGTTTAAATCGGTTAACTATTTAGGTGCCGCGATTAGTATTGGGCGCTAACAAGTTTGGAATTGATTGCTTGGAACCAATTAACCAGTTTGTACAATTAACCAAAAATTAACTAACTAACCCAATATATGAGCGCCAGGAAACATACCACTACATCAGGCATTGAAATAAAAGGGCTGTACAGCTCGGCTAGGCCAATGGAAGAGCAGCCGGGACAATATCCCTTTACCCGCGGCATACAAAAAGATATGTACCGTGGCCGCTTGTGGACCATGAGGCAGTATGCAGGTTTTTCTACTGCCGAAGAATCTAATAAGCGTTACCATTATTTATTGGCTCAGGGAACTACAGGCTTATCGGTTGCTTTCGATCTGCCCACGCAGATTGGTTATGATTCTGATCATGAAATGGCTGATGGTGAAGTTGGAAAAGTAGGAGTGGCTATTGATTCGCTCCAGGACATCGAAATTTTGTTCGATGGCATTAAGTTGCAGGATATTACCACTTCAATGACCATTAATGCTACCGCTTCTATTTTACTGGCCATGTACATTGCGTTGGCTAAAAAGCAGGGAACAGATTTAAAACAGATTTCAGGGACGATACAAAACGATATTTTAAAAGAATATGCTGCCAGGGGGACCTATATTTATCCCCCCAAGCAATCGATGCGCTTAATAACTGATATTTTTGAGTTTTGCAGTAAAGAAGTGCCCAAGTGGAATACGATTTCTATTTCCGGTTACCATATTCGTGAGGCCGGGTCGACCGCGGTACAAGAATTGGCTTTTACGCTTGCCAATGGCAAAACCTATTTAAAAGCAGCTTTAAATAAAGGTTTGGATATTAATGTTTTTGCCAAAAGGCTGTCATTCTTTTTTAACTGCCACAATAATTTTTTCGAAGAGATTGCAAAATTCAGAGCGGCACGGCGTATGTGGGCCAAAATTACCAAAGATTTGGGCGCTACCGATGAAAAGGCGCAGATGCTTAGGTTTCATACCCAGACCGGTGGTTCTACTTTAACGGCACAACAACCTTTAAATAATGTAATCAGGGTGAGCAATCAGGCTATGGCGGCGGTATTAGGCGGCACACAATCGTTGCATACCAATGGCTACGATGAAGCCCTGTCGCTCCCTACAGAATCGGCAGCTAAAATTGCTTTGCGTACACAGCAGATTATTGCCTTTGAAAGCGGCGTAACCGATACGGTTGATCCATTGGCAGGCTCTTTCTTTGTAGAAAGCTTAACTGATGATGTTGAAGCAGCCGCATGGGTATATATCGACCGGATTGATGCTATGGGCGGTTCGGTTAATGCCATTGAGAGCGATTATATGCAAAATGAAATTGCAGCTGCATCTTATCAGTATCAGAAAGAGATTGAAAGCGGCGAGCGGGTTTCGGTAGGAGTGAATAAATTTACTCAGGAAGAAGAAGGTTTAACCGAAGTTTTTAATGTCGATGATTCTATCCGCAAACTACAAACTGAAAAGCTGGAGCACCTAAGAGCAATGCGCGATCAGGCAGCGGTAGATGAAGCATTACGTATATTAAAAGAAGCCTCACAGGGCGACACCAATTTGATGCCTTTGATTATTGATGCTGTTGAAAAGTATGCTACCCTTGGTGAGATCGCTGATGTACTGAGAGCTACCTTCGGTGTTTATTAAAATCGTTTTCAGTCATGTTAATAAGCAGCTGATCTGACAGGTGATAGCGGGTTCAGTGCCTGGCGCAAAATGATCGGTTCGCTGTCGGATAATAGCTACAAAAAAAGTATTGCAGGGTTTAATCTGTCAGTAATACGAAGCGCGCGCTCAAACGACATATTATTTATACTTTATACTTGTTTGATTATCAGTGTTTTCGGGTGAGAAATGGAGTTGTATTCGAAAAAGAGGCTTAAAATGGCTTGGAATTTGCTTTTTAACGGTGATTTGAAATTAACCGGAGGCAATCGTGTTAAATAATTGTAAATGTGGAAAACCAGTGTTAATAAATAGTTATTAACATAAAAAATTGAGGTTAAGTAGGCTACTTAATTCCTTATCAGTGGGTTACGATTTATTTAAAATTTTTGTTTAAAATGTTGATAATTTTCTCAATATTCGTAGTCCCGAAACGGACCATCCCTTTATATCGAATCGGAACTGAAAATCAATAAATTATAGAAATCGCAATGGAAAAAACTTGTACAGAAGTATGGAAGAACTGTCTCCAAATTATTAAGGATAACATCCCGAACCAAAGTTTCAAAACCTGGTTCGAGCCAATAACAGCCCTTAAATTGGATGGCAAGGTTTTAACCATACAGGTGCCAAGTTTGTTCTTTTACGAATGGCTTGAAGAACATTATGTAGGCTTGCTACGCAAGACGGTAAAAAAACAACTTGGAGAGGATGGCAGGTTGGAATATAATATCGTTGTAGATAAATCATCGAACAGCGGTAATCCTTATACTACCAATATGCCCTCAAATGGAAATGGCGCGGAGGCAAAGGTACAATCGATGCCGATTCCGGTTTCCATTAATAAGGATATTAAAAACCCATTTATTATCCCTGGATTAAAGAAATTAAATGTTGATCCACAATTAAATTCAAACTATACTTTCGAAAATTACATTGAGGGAGATTGCAACCGTTTGGCACGTTCGGCAGGTTATGCTGTGGCTGCAAAACCAGGAGGTACATCTTTTAACCCCTTAATGATTTACGGTGGAGTAGGTTTGGGTAAAACCCACCTGGCGCAGGCAATCGGAAACGAGATTAAACGCAGCATGCCGGATAAGCTGGTAATTTATGTGAGTTGCGAGAAATTTTGCCAGCAGTTTGTTGATTCATTAAAAAACAACACCATTAACGATTTCGTTAACTTTTACCAGGCAATGGATGTAATCATTATGGATGATGTGCACAACTTTGCCGGAAAGGAAAAAACGCAGGATATTTTCTTCCACATCTTTAACCACTTACACCAATCGGGTAAACAGGTAATCTTAACATCTGATAAAGCGCCGAAAGATTTGGCTGGTTTGGAAGAGCGTTTGTTAAGTCGTTTTAAATGGGGCTTATCTGCTGATTTGCAAATTCCTGATCTGGAAACGCGTATTGCCATTTTAAGAAAGAAAATGTATGCCGATGGTATTGAATTGCCAGGCGAAGTGGTTGAGTATGTAGCACATAATATCGATAACAATGTGCGTGAGCTGGAGGGAGCCATGGTATCATTGCTGGCACAGGCTACTTTGAACAAAAAAGAAATCGATTTAGCATTGGCAAAACAAATGCTGAAGAATTTCATCAAAAATACCTCCAAAGAAATTTCAATGGAGTATATCCAGAAACTGGTTTGCGAGTATTTTGAAGTGCCGGTTGATATGGTTAAATCGCAAACACGTAAACGCGAGATTGTGCAGGCACGTCAGATTTCGATGTACCTTTCTAAGAGCCATACTAAATCATCACTAAAAACGATTGGTGCTTTCTTTGGTGGCCGCGATCACAGTACCGTAATTTATGCTTGTCAAACGGTAGAAGATCTGATCGATACCGATAAAAAGTTTAAAGCATATGTACACGATATCCAGAAAAAACTAAAAATGAGCTAAGTTTTATACAAACTTATTGTTCAATAAAAAAGCAGCCAGATGATTAAAATCTGGCTGCTTTTTTTACCCATAATTTTTGAGATAGGAATAAGGGGCCTATCTCAGATTTTATTAACCTTTGGCTATTTCTTCCAATCCATAAAACAACGCTGCAACGTGTAAAGCCTGTGCAATCTTGTTTTCTTTAATCAGCTGTTTTACTTCTTCAACAGTATATTCTTCAACATTTAAAATTTCGTGCTCATCTAAGTGTTGTTCGTGGGTTTTAATGCCTCCGGTTAAGATATAAGTAAAAGTAACGTTATTAGCTGTAGCTGGATTAGGATAAAGCTCTGCAATTAGTTTGCAGGTTTTAAAGCTGTAGCCCGTTTCTTCTAAAAGCTCGCGTTTAATGGCAAATTCTGGCGCTTCATCGCCATCAATTACACCTCCTGGCACTTCGAGCGAAACAATATCGGCTGCATGGCGGTACTGGCGCACCATAATTATTTTTCCTTCTTCGGTTAAGGCGATAGCGTTAACCCAGTTGGGGTATTCTAAAACGTAGTAATCGTCTTTAATAATGCCATCGGGCAATTTAACCTCGTCTACCCTTAAAGTAGCCCACTTTTCTCTTACTAAATATTTAGAGGCAATTTTCTGCCACTTTTCTATAATCATCTATTTTATGTTAATTGAAATTTACGCCAAACTAAAAACTGCCAGCTCCTAACCGAGGTATTGTTGTATTGTTTTCTGACGGTGCAGGTTAACCAAATGTACAATCTTATGCTTGTCTGATAAAAACTGGTACACTAGGTTTAATTTAGGAGCAATAACTGAATTCCTTTCGGCACTGATTCCTAATTCGTAATAAAGAAATTCGCTAAGCGAATCCAGCTTTTCGGGAGCAAGATTGCCTTCGTTAAGCCAGTTTTCAAAAGCTGGTAAGTCCTGACTTTCCAAAATACTAAGCGGTAACATGAAGCTTTTCTCCATGGTCTCATCAAAAAGCGACTGAGCTTCTTTAAACTTTCCCTCCAGTTTTAAGCCCATAATACAGGCCAGTACTTCGGCCAGTTTTTGTATTTCTGCTGTAATTAAATCTTTTCTGTACATTGTTGTAGGGTTATAAGCTGTTATGAGGCTCGTGTAACGTGCAACATTTAAGGCGTTCCTAACTTAGTTGTTGTAGTGTTAAAGGTTGTAAGGTTCATATAACTTTCAGCACTCAAAAAGTTCCAATTTATCAACTATTGAACCTACCAGCTTCCGCTAGAGCCGCCACCGCCAAAACTTCCGCCTCCAAATCCGCCGAAACCACCTCCGCCTCCGGAAGAACCTCCGCCCCAGCCACTATTGCCGCCCCAACCACTATTGCCGCCACGGCCACCGCCGCCACTGCCAAAAAGCATAGCCCAGAATAATGCATTAGAAGCACCACGACCACCAATAACCTCACTGCCACCACCTCCTCCTTTTCTCATGATGATCAGGATTACGATGACAATAATAATCACAATAATAATGCTACCACCGCCGCCACCGCTCTTTCTGTTCGCTACCCTGGGGTTGTCGTTCTTGTATTCGCCTTTGGTATATTTAATGATAGAGGTAGTTGCTGCATCCAGTCCGGCATAATAATTTCCGGCCCTGAATTCGGGCTTAATGTCATTATCGATAATCCGCTTGGCATAAACATCGGGTAGGGCACCTTCAACGCCGTAACCTGTTTGGATGGAGATTTTCCGATCACCAACAGCCACAACAATCATAATACCGTTGTTTTTGCCGCTATGGCCAACACCCCATTTTCTGCCCAGGTTTACTGCATATTCATTAATGTCATAGTCGCCTACCGATTTTAAGATCGCTATAGCAATTTGTGTTGATGAAGAATCATCGAAGGCTACCAGCTTACTTTCCAGTGCCTGTTTCTGCTCGGCAGACAGAACGCCCGAATAATCGTTAACCAGGGTGCCTGGTTTTTCTGGATAATCCTGTGCAAATGCAAAGTTGAATAATAAAGCCAGTAACGATAAAAGAAATATTTTTTTCATTACTTATTTTCTTGTTGATCCATAAAAACAATGTCATTTGGCAATTCATTAATATCGCCTTTTTGAGGTGGAAAAAACAAAGCCAGCTTTTCTCCTGCTAAAGTTACCCCGGCAATAATGCCTTCGGCTAAATCGCCTTTGGCAAAATGAGCGGTCATGGCAATTTTGGTGGTTTCCCAAAAATCATAAGGCACCAGTTTGTTAATCCCTACATCGCCGATAATGGCAAATTTATGGTCAACGTGCGCCAGATAAATCAATACACCATTTCTTCTGGCTGTTTTATCCATATCCAGTTTAACAAAATATTCAACGGCTTTTTCATACGGGTCAGCCTCACAATATTTATCAATAGCAATCCTGATTTCTCCCGAGGTAGCTTTTTCAGCTTGGGCAATGGCATTGGCTATTTTTTCTTGTTCAATATCCGAAAATAACGACATGTGCTTAATTTTTTGTGAAGTAAAAAGGGTAGTAAATGTTCAAATAAACATTTACTACCCTTAAATGTTATGGTTAAAAGATTAAAACTCTACTTTAGGTGCATCTTTGGCCGTAGCATCAGCTTCGAAATAACCTTTAGCTTTAAAGCCGAACATTCCGGCGGTTAAATTGGTTGGGAACGACCTGATTTTGCCGTTGTACTCCTGTACGGCATCGTTAAAATCTTTACGGGCAACCGTAATCCTGTTTTCTGTACTTTCTAACTGGGCAGATAAATCGCTAAACTGTTGGGTAGCCCTCAACTCAGGATAATTCTCAGTAATAGATAATAATTTACCCAAGGCCTGGCTCAACTGGCCTTGTGCAGCCTGGTATTTCTGAATATTTTCTGGTGTTAGTTCATCAGCCTTAACCGTCATTTGCGTAGCTTTTGCACGTGCTTCAGTTACTGCCGTTAAGGTTCCCTGTTCAAATTTAGCTGCACCTTTTACAGTTGCTACTAGATTCGGAATTAAATCTGCTCTCCGTTGATACTGGGTTTGTACCGTTCCCCATTTCGATTTTACGTTCTCATCTAGTTTAACCATGCTGTTATACCCACAAGAGCTTAAAGTGCTTACTGCAATAACTGCAGCTAAAATCCCAAATATTAATCTTTTCATTTTTATGGTTTTTGTGTTTTTAATCTAATTGATTTTGCTCAATTTACGAATTAGATATCAAATTGCATGCCTTTGTTACAGTTTACATTTTTATCTGACACGTTGGCAAATGCCTTCGCCAACCACATTGGAAAAAAAAGATTTAGTTTTTTGTGCTAAAGAATATTAACCGGAAACCATTTTTTGTTTGGAGCGCAGGGTTCTTTACTTTTTTTAACGGATGTTCCTGCTCTCCGCTTTATCCCGATGTAAAATCGGGATGCCCACTCTTAGAACAGTAACACGGAAAACCTGCAAAGTAGCAACAAAGCAACTGATTGAGTTGGTGTAGTAGTTTCCAATGAAATACTGCAATTGCTTTCTAAAAAAAATAAAGCGTCACATTATTCTGAGATAATTTTTAGTCGTCTTCCCAAGTCATCAAATGTGCTTTCAGATGCTTATCTTTGTACTGATTCGGGATAAAAACCTGACATGATATGCAAAAAGACATCGAAATTACTTTGCTCCCAAACCAGGTTGAGCAAACAGAAGTGATTAAGCAGAAGCTTGCCGACGCGCTAAAGCTACCTGTATTGCGAATTAAGGGCTACGAAATATTGAAAAGATCAATTGATGCCCGTTCCCGTAAAGTTATTTTCAGGCTACAGGTAAGGGCTTTTATTGATGAAGAAGCTATTCCGGAAGTTTATACAGTTAATTACCCCAATGTTACTTCGGCCAAACCGGTTATTATTATTGGCGCAGGCCCTGCTGGTTTGTTTGCAGCCTTGCAATGCATCGAAAACGGATTAAAACCGATTATTGTTGAGCGTGGTAAAGATGTAAAACAGCGCCGTAGGGATTTGGCTGCCATTAACAAACAGGGCGTTGTAAATACCGAATCCAATTATTGCTATGGGGAAGGGGGAGCCGGAACCTATTCAGATGGTAAATTATACACACGTTCTAACAAACGTGGCGACATTAATAAAGTGCTTCAGGTTTTTGTAAGCCATGGTGCTGAGCCCGACATTGCTATCGATGCCCGACCGCACATTGGTACCAATAAATTACCTCACATCATCACCGCCATAAAAGAAACTATTTTAAATGCTGGTGGTGAGGTAATGTTTGATAGTCAGATGACCGATATTTTAACCGAGCATGGAGCTGTAAAAGGGATCGAAATTAATTTTCAGGATAAATTTTTTGCAGATCGTGTTATTCTGGCAACCGGCCATTCGGCCCGGGATGTGTACGAATTGCTGAACAGGAAAAATATCCTTATTGAAGCAAAACCTTTCGCTTTAGGGGTTCGGATAGAACATCCGCAAGAAATTATCGATTCGGCCCAGTACCATTGCGATATCCGGTCAGAATTTTTACCGCCCGCTTATTACAGTCTGGTAGAACAGGTAGGCAGCCGGGGAGTGTTTTCTTTCTGCATGTGTCCGGGAGGTATTATAGCCCCCTGCGCAACAGGCGAGAATGAAATTGTAGTAAACGGCTGGTCGCCATCAAAGCGGAACAATCCTTACGCCAACTCAGGTACCGTGGTGCAAGTTACTTTAAACGATGTTCAGGGGTACGATCCGCTGCGGATGCTTAATTTTCAATCCGAAATAGAAAAAGTAGCTTTCGAGGCTGGTGGTGGTAATCTGGTTGCACCTGCGCAACGGATGGTCGATTTTGTAAATAATAAATTATCTATCGACCTGCCTAAGAATTCTTATCTGCCCGGTACAAAAAGCGCTATGCTTGATAATATTCTGCCAGATTTTGTATCCGATAGCTTGCGTGCCGCATTGCCTTTGTTCGGAAAAAAAATCAGGGGCTATTATACCAATGAAGCCATTTTAGTGGGGGTTGAGAGCAGGACCTCTTCGCCGGTGCGTATTCCGAGAGATAAGGAAACCTATCAGCATCCACAGATAAAAGGGCTCTATCCTTGTGCCGAAGGGGCAGGTTATGCCGGTGGAATTGTTTCGGCTGCAATTGATGGTATTAACTGTGCAAATGCGATATTGACGGTATCTTAACAAACTTTATAATACACAGGTTGTTGTTTGATTATGTTTAATATTACAAACGAAATTAAAAAAGCTTTTAATGGCGATGCATGGCATGGTAATCATGTAATGCAGACCTTAAATAATGTTAACCCCGAAAGTGCGTTTAAGCATTTTATTCCAGGAGCGCATTCTGTTGCCGAAATTGCCCTGCATTTAACTGCCTGGACAGAAGAAGTAACTTTGAGGTTAACGGGCAAACCAGCCAGAGAGCCAGAACGGGGCGATTGGCCATTACCCGAAAGTAAAACATCTCAGGGGTGGGAGCGGATCATCTTTAATTTTAAAGTGGCCAATGAAGAATTGATTCGCATTTGCGAGAATTTAAAAGCCGGCCACTGGGAAGATGAGGTAAAAGACGAAAGGAATCCGGCTTTAGGAACAGGTGTAACTAATACCGAGCTTTTAAGTGGTTTGGCCCAACACCATGCTTACCATTCAGGTCAAATAGCATTGCTTTCTAAGTTCTAGGCAAGAATCTGTTTAATTATTTAATCTGTTCAACAATGAATAAAACACTCATTATAGGCGCATCGCCCAATCCATCAAGGTATTCGTATAAGGCAGCACACATGCTTAAGCGTTTCAATCACGATATTATCAATGTGGGTATTAAGCAAGGGTCAGTTGCCGGCGTTGAAATTGAAAAACCTGGTCAGATCCATACCGATATCGATACCATCACTTTGTATATCGGTCCTGCCTTGCAAGCACAATATCACGACTATATTGTGGCTACCAAACCTAAAAGGGTTATTTTTAACCCGGGTACAGAGAATGCGGAACTCGAAGAACTATTGATTGAACATAATATCGAACCTGTTGAAGCCTGTACTTTGGTATTGTTAAGCACCGGACAATATTAAAAACGGTATACTACTCCCCAGTTTACATAATCGGCTTGTGCAAAGTGCATGTAGGTTTTGGCTTGTAAACCAATGTGTGGAGTGATGTTAAAAGTAGGTCCAAATGTCCAGTACCAGGTTGCTTTTTCCATTAACCTGTTGTAGTGAATGTATTTTCCAATCTGCGCCGCTACAGTAACGCGCCATAAATTAATATCGGCACCTATGCTTAAGCCGGTACGCCATCTGTCGTAAGAAGTGCCATAATTTTGATAGGTTTCTCCATTACGATTTGGGTCATATACAGTAAAATAATAAACGGCATCAGCCCCGGCCTTTAGCGACATGATATCGTTTAAATAGAAATTATAGCCTGCATACAGCCCACTTTTATAAAGGCTTTTGGTGTTATCGCCAAATACGCCTCTGGCGCCTATACCAGCATTAACTTCAATAGCGTTTCGCTGCAAAGTGGTATAAGTGCTTTTTCTTTCGGCAGTAAGTTGCTTTGGGTTGCCAAGTTTCAGCCCGATATATACATTTCCGGTATTTAATCCGCCGTTTGGCACAGTAGCTCCACCGTTCGATACGTGCAGGAAGCCAAAGCCAGCCAATAAATCAGTGTATTTGCCCAGAGGCAGTTCCATACCCAGGTCTGCTTTAATTGTTTCGTTAATCGGACTGCCCAGAAATCTGTTTTTGGTGTTATTAAAGTAGTATTTATTGGTGTAGCCCAAACCTACCCCCGGCGTAAAGTTAAATTTAGCCTTTCCAATTTTGAATAACTGGAAATCCATCTGTAATACGGCGCCGTAAACCTGACCGAATGCATGGGCTGAAGTGTCCTTAGTTCCTTTTAGCTTGCTCAGGTCTCTGAAAATAAAGCCAATGCCATATGATTTTGCACCACTAAATCCAATCCATTTATCGCTATTCTGGCTAATATCCTTAAAATATGCGGCATCAAAGCCTGTTATCTGGTCCTGAAACAAATGCCCCTGATCGTTATTTACATGCGTACCAAATATCGGTTTAATAATAATGGCGTGATTTTCTGGCGCTATTTGCGCTTTAGTAAAAGATAAACCTGTAAAAAGTAAGGCAAAAGAGAGTAATTGTTTTTTCATATTAACTTTTACTAAAACGGTAAGCAAGACTGTAAAAAGCATATCGGTATCCCGTTGCGCTGTTTTTAACTTCGTTTGAAGTAAATGTAGCCGTGTAATTGGCTGTCCAGCGGGCAATGGCAAAGGTTAAACCAACCTGTGTGGTAAAAACCATGGGTTTTGGTTTAAAGGTAACGGGGCCTTTATCGTTTAAGAACAGGCCACCTTGTAAGCTTGAATCGAAGGCTACAGCATGTAACTGAGGTGCAACCGAAAGGAAAAGCTCATATTTTCGTTTAGCATTGCTTTTGTTGTGGTTGCTTACTAAACTATTAAAGGCAGCCGAACCATCCATTTCATTAAATTTTCCTAACCTGAGTATGGCGCCAACATTTGCTTTCGTTATTACATTGCCCACAGCTGCAGATGCAGTTCCGGTAACATCAAATATTTCATTAGGGGTAGCCAGCAGGCGTTTGTTGTATTCTATGCCGAGGTTTAAGGTTGGTTCGCTGTTTAATCCATACTCCCAGCCCTCAATTTGGTTCTGGCCAACCAGTTTATGAAAAGCCTTTTGAAACTCCTCGCCCAAAGCATCTTTACCTGTAAGGCCTACCTGTGCTGTAACCTTTAATAACTGTTTGTTTTCGTAAAACCTGCTGTAATTGGCCTCGCCATATAAATACGCTGTAAATGGCCGGTCGTGCAATGCAGGGTTTGGAACAAAACTATAATAAGGGTTGTATATTTTTTGGCCAAGTTCAAACCCGATTATCTCTTTGCTTCTACCTGGTTTTAAGCTTGCGCCATTTAAAGCATGCCTGTATTTAATAAAAAAACCATTGGTGTAGTAACGATCGCTGGTAATATCTATATAGGCATCGTTTTCCGAAATAACTACGATTTCGTTTTTATAGTTTTGAGCATGGCTCAACTTTGCAACGAAAATAAAGAGCAAAGGCAAGTATATTTTAAGCGTTGATTTCATTAATAATAAGGATCACATAATAAAGCGGTAAAAGTATTAATTATTGTTCAATATCCCGATAGTTATACCATTCACTAATAATACTTAGCTTTCATCAGCAAAGCCTGTTACTTTTCCATATGTGTTTTTAGTCTCTCTTTTTGATGCAAGCGCTACAAAAGAAGAATCCTCATAGCCCCCAAAAATTAAAAAACCAGCTTCCAGCCTTAATTTTCTCAACTGCTTAATGGTTTCAAAGCGCCATCAAGGCGCTTTGAAACCATCTAAAGTGCCAATTGTTTACAACAGGTACGATTATTTCCTGCTGTAAACCATTAAGTTAGCATAAACTCCATAAAAAATAGATAAAAGGATTTGTGCGGGTTATAATTTTTCCTACCTTTGCAACCCGCTCGGAAGGAGAGGGGATCAGTTGAAAAACGTACAATGGTGAGGATGGGGCGAGATTTATTTTAAAATAAAGCTTGCAGGAAGGAAAAAGATTGTTACCTTTGCAGCCCGCTCCGGAATTTCGCGCACATTGCCAACGCAATTTAAGTACAGTAGCGGCAACCAAAAACGGATCTTAA
>NZ_QAJQ01000016.1:0-128998 GCF_003852395.1 Pedobacter sp. KBW01 | reverse complement strand
TTTTTGGGGTCAGTCTATAAACTGTGGCCTTTTTGTTTAATTTATGTACCACTACCTCGGAAAGGTAAAGGCAAAGCCCAGCGCCAGAGTTTGGCTGGCTTGAATATTTACGTCGGTATCTTTATCAAATAATACTACACCGGTTAAGCTGGTGTTCATAAAACGGTTAATTTTTGCAGTAAGTACAACATCCAGGCGGTGGTCAATTCGCGACCAGGCAATGTTTTCGTATGGAACAAACATCAGGTAACGGGCCTTAAGGTTGGTGTTGGTAAAAATATCCTTATCAAAAGCACTTACTACCTGGAAAGCGAGTTCGTTGCGGAATTTTTTGCCTTTATCTACTCCGTAAACATTTGGTTTTTTATCGTAAACGGCTGTATCGAGTACAAAAGTCTGCCTTGCAGTACCAGTACCAATACGGGTAGAGAAATATTTTACAGGTTTGTACTCAAAACCGATCGATTCGGTTAAATAACCTGGGGCCATAAACCTCGAAATCAACACTTGTTGCTCGTCGCCATTACCGTCTCTATAGTACCTGTAGCCGCTATCAAACTGCGATTCGAAACTCACCGACCCGAAGAAATACCAGCTTTTAGATAATTGGAACGAAGCTTTATTATCCCAGAAAATACGGTCGTTGGTTTTCTTTTGCAGCTGGTCTTTGTTTTTAATCTTACCGTATTGCAAAACTACCTCACTTACGTAGCTATAGCTGTTTTTATTGTATTCGGCTTTCCAGTTAAGCAAACCACCCACTGCGATAGAGTTTGTACCTCCACCTTTCCAGTTATCGCTAAACTGCGCCTGGTTAATGTTAATGCCAATGTTTGTTCTGGTTTTCCAATAACTTATTTTGGCGTTTACAACAAGCGGTTTAATTTTTACAGGTTCGAAATTTAGCGGCCCTTGTCTGCTTGGCAGCGGACTGCGTTTTAATTTTATGTTCAGGTCTTTGGTATTGATCGGAATCGTATCAATTTCCTGAGCATATAATTTTGTAGAGCAGAGACTTAGAATAAGGGCTATGGCAGCTAAAAAGTTCTTCATTATTTACAAAGAAAAACAAAATTTTTAGAGATAAAAAGCATTTAACAAAATGATTGTCAGGATGACAATTGCATTTGCCAGTAAAACAGCGGTTTCATATCTTTTTAAACCAACCGTACCAACTGCCATTTTTGAGGTATTGCATATTGTGCTCATGGTGGTAAGCTTCTTTTTCAAAAATGATGTTGCGGTAGGCCAAATGGTGGTTGCGGTACTTTATCAGGTTGATGAAATAGTTGAGCAGATAAAAAATATAAAAAGGTAAAATAAGCAATTCGAGTTGCTGGCGCAGGTGGATTTTTTCGTGGTTAATAAGTTCTGCATCGTTTTTAAGTCTTGCTGATTTAACCAGTATGAATGGAAATAGGGCCATGCCGGCGGCCGGCAGCTTTTTAACGATGAAGATGGGTGCTTTCACAGCTTCTCGATGGTTATTTTAGGTAGTGGAGGCAATTGCAATGCTTTGGGGTTTATCCGGTAGCTTTTGTAGGCATTGCGGATAAACATATTAAAGGCATAATCATCCGCATCGAGTACAAATTGGTAAGTTGGGCGGTATTGCTGCATAAAATCGGTAAGCTCATCATCTTTAATACCCAATACCTGACGTACCAAATTGGCATTAAAACGGTAATCGATCAAATCTTCGCGGTAATCTTTTTCGAGGATTTTTTGCAAATGCCGTGCATTTCTACCCTGTCTGCTCAACAGGTTGTAAATGGCATCGATACCTAAGCCTACGCCGCCATTACCCAGGTTTAACAAATCTTTGCTGCTGCCCTTCATGGTTTGGTAGCGGTATTCCTGCACGTTTTTTTCGTACAACTGCTGTGGAGTAAGGCGTTTCTGCTGGATAACCACATCACGTAAACGGATACCCAGCGATTTAAGCTGAAAGTACGCTGCTGTTTGGCCTTTAAACACTATGGTATCTACGGCATAGCCCGATAAAGCTGCAACCAGTGTATCGCCCGGGATAGCAAAAGTGCTAAACTCGCCCTTGGTGTTGTTGTACAGCCCATCACCTGTGCGGATATTATAGATGTAAACTTTTGCCAGGCGCTGTTTGGTTTCTTTATCAATAACAATGCCCTGCACAGGTTTAGTTTGTGCATATAATGTGGTACTGAAGCCGAAAGCCAGAATAAGGATAACAAAAAATCTCATCAGATTACAAAACTACAAATATCTGGCAGGCCGGGTTTGTACTTAACATTATTTAACCTTAAGCACCTGACCCAGTTTAATGCCATCGGCACTCATTTCGTTCAGCATTTTCAACTGATCGACGGTTAAGTTAAAACGTTTTGCAATATTATACAAAGTATCGCCTTTTACAACAGTATAAGTTCCGTCGGCTAAAATAGGTTTGGCACCTGTCGGAGGTGTTTCAACTGGTGTAAATTTGGCTTTTTCTTTGGGGATATTTTGGTTAATTTCCGAAAAAACACGGTCTTCGCGGGCAATCTTCTGCTTTTCGCTCTCTGGTTGGTCGTACTGATAAAGCTGGTATTTTTCGATGGTGTTAATTAGCAGATCAGGATATTTGGGATTAGTGGCATAACCAGCTGTTTTTAAACCTTGTGCCCAGCTTTTATAGTCGTTTTTATCCAATTGAAAAAGGAAGCTATACCGCTTGCGTTTCAGAAATTCTGAATGGTCTCTAAAAGATTCGCGGGCATCTTTATAAACCCTGAAGCAGTCGTTTTTCTGGTCATCATCGCGAAAATAATTTTTCCCCTTCCATTCTGATGTACATTTAATGCCGAAGTGATTGTTGGCATATTTAGCCAGGTCGCTGTTTCCACTACCTGATTCAAGAATGCCTTGTGCCAGTGTAATACTGGCAGGAATGCCGCTGGCATTCATTTCTTCAACAGCTACCCCCTTAAACTCATCAATATAACTTAAGGTATTGTAGCTCTTGTAATTGTTGTTGTTCGCTTTGTTGGCTTCTTTTTCGATCTGCTTATTGTTTTTCGAAAATTTTCTGGTGCCGCACGAGCTTAAAAAAACAAGGATTGCCGCAATAATGATGAGATGATTAGCTGAACGCATGGGGATGTTTATGGGTTAATTGTTTAAATCGCCTAATTGGTTAACTGAAAATTGAAAACTGCCAACTGGCTCAAAACTTCAACTTCTGTCCAGGTTTTAAGTTTGCTTTTTTTATGCCGTTTTTTTGCATCAGTGCCTTAACCGTAGTGCCTTTCTTTTTGGCTATTATGCTCAGGTTATCGCCTGTTCTAACCGTGTATGTTTTTGATCTTGCTGTGCTTCTTTTTCGACTGCGTACAGGGCTGGCATAAACAGGCTCTTCATAACCTTCGGGGCGTTCATCGTACTGGTACAGCTCATATTTTTTAATCAGGCCGATTACCTGAGAAGCCCAGCTCCTGCTGTGGGCATAACCACAACGCCTTATGCCGTAGGCCCAGCCTTTGTAATCGTATTGATCGTATTTAGCGAAAAGGTTGTTAAAAGGCTCGCGTGTTTCCATGATCTCTACAAAATGGCTGTAAGATTCGTCGGCGTTTAAATAATCGCGGTATGAAGAACGGATTTCGGCATTATTGTTTGGACCTTTCACACCAAAGTGGTTGTTGAGGTGCTGTGCAATTCTGCTATTGCCCGAAGCCGATTCGTGTATGGCAACCGCAAGAATAATACTCGCCGGAATTTTGTGATCGCGCATTAAATCCTGTGCATATTCTACATGCTCTGCAATATACTCGTCTGTATCTTGTGCTTTTACGGCAATTCCTGTTAAAAGGAACAGGCAAAAAGTAAAGATTTTTTTCATGGTTAACTGTATAAATTGTTTAAATCTGTTAACTGCACGATTAACTGGTTTAAACAATTAACCGGTTAATCTTTTTATATGTTAAATTGTCTTCCTGATCACAAACAAACCATCCCTAACGGGTAATATTAATTTTTCAACCCGCTTATCATCAGCTATTTTATCATTAAAACTAGTAATATTTCTGGTGTCTTTGTCTTGTTTCTCCTGAAGTACTTTTCCACTCCATAGCACATTATCCACAATGATTATTCCTCCGGGGCGTACACGGTCAAAAATCAAATCGTAATAAGTACCATTATTTTTCTTGTCGGCATCGATAAAAACAATGTCGAAAATTTCGTCTAAATCATTTATAGTAGAATTGGCATCGCCCAGGATGTACTTAATCTGGTGGTTAAATGCCGATTTTGCAAAATTGCCACGCACCATGTCTTCCAGTTCCTCATTAACATCCAAAGTATAAAGTATGCCATCTTTTGTTAATCCTTCGGCTAAACACAAAGTGGCGTAACCAGTAAAAGTGCCGATTTCCAAAATCCGTTTAGGCGAAACCATTTTGCTGAGCATACTCAAAACCCTTCCCTGGTAATGGCCAGAAAGCATGCGGGGCATTAAAACTTTAAGATTTGTTTCGCGGTCTATGTGCTGTAATAGCTCGCTCTCAGGTTCGCAGTAGGCAATTAGTAAATCTTGTAAATCGTCGTTTATCAGGCTCATTTGTTGGTTATAAACGGTTGGTTTCCATAAAATATTGTAGAATAATGGTTGCGGCAATGGTATCTACCCTTTCTTTATCGCGACGGTCTTGCTTTTTCAGGCCGCTTTGCATAATGGCTTGATGTGCCATTTTAGAGGTAAAGCGCTCATCAACCCAATGCCTTGGGATATCGGGAAATGATTTTTTTAACAAGGTAGCAAAGCCCTTTACATGTTGCGCCGAATCAGAAGGAGATCCGTCCATTTGTTTCGGATCGCCAATTACAAAGGCTTCAACCTGTTCGGTAAGCATATATTTTTTAACGTACTCAATCACATCTTTTGGGTGGATGGTATCCAGGCCGGTAGCAATAATCTGCAAAGGATCGGTTACTGCAATGCCGATACGTTTGGTACCGTAATCAAAAGCTAAAATTCGGGCCATAATCTTGCTTGGCGTTAGGTGTTTGGCGTAGCGTATTACGCTCGCCTGTAAAATTTAAAAGTCCAAAGGTAGTGTTTTTTGCGAAATGGGTTTTGGGGCGCTAAGCTAGTTTACCGGTTAGCTTTTTTACTTTGATTTGGTGCCACCCAAGGTGGCAAACTTTCATATAAATATCGTTTAATCTGCTTTTTTATTGGTTAACTGTTTAACTGTGACTATTTGATGAAATTGAAAATTGCCAACTGAAAACTCCTAACCTCCCAACTAAGTCCCTGCCCTGTTAATTTCATCGGCTGCGCCGCCGGCCGATCTTTTAGAGGCTTTTAAAGGTTTGCCAAAACGGTAAGTAAAGGCCAGATTAACTACCCGGCTATCTCTGGTGAGGATAAAATATTCGCTTGCTGCGGGAAAATCGGTTAAGCCTTCCATGGCCTGAGTGTAAAAAATATCTCTGGCACTAAGTTTTAAGCTCCCCTTCCCTTTAAATAAGCTTTGCGACAGGCCTGCCGATAGTTGCCCTGTTGGATATAATAATTCCTGAAGGTCGTTGCGCGCCCTGGTAATATAAAAACCAGAAATTTCGGCGCTCAAACCTTTGTTTATGGTAAACTGATTATTTATACTCGATTGCAACTGGTTAACCGACGAAGCATAATTGACATTTTGATAGCCCTTTAACTGCTTATAATTAAAAGTACTTTGCGCATTTAACGACCACCAGCTAAATGGCGAAACCTGCAAAGAAACAGATAAGCCTAAATTGTGCATCCTGCCAACATTGCCCTCTGTGTACACTAAAATATCGGTTCCTTCTGACAGGAAAAGCTGCGAGAAATAATTTTTGATTACGCTATAAGATAAGGTTGTGGTTAAAAGTTGCTTAAACTGATGCGTTAATTCCAAATTCCAGCTGTACTGAGGTAAAAAGAAGGGGTTACCACGCTGGTAAGTGTATTTATTGATAATGAAAACAAAAGGATTTAATTTCTGATAGGCCGGCCGATCGATCCTGCGGCCTGCAGTTAAGCTAAAAGTGTTGGCAGTATCTGCTGCATAACTGATATAGCCCGATGGGAAAAGGTTGCTGTAATTTTTAGAAAATGCAGAATCCCTGCGAATGCTGTTGCCCAGTTGGTTGGCATCGTAATGGGTGTTTTCGTAGCGTATGCCAGTCTGTGCATTAAATTTTCCAAACTTACTTTCAAAACTGCTGTACAGCGCATTGATATCTTCTTTGTATAAAAAATGATTGCTTTTGTTTAGGTCTTCCGAAAGGTTGCTCCCATTAAAAAGCTGATAGGCAGCAATGTTATCGGTACTGATGCTGGATGATTTAAAACCCGATTCGAGCTTATGGTTTTTGCCGAAACGGATAGTGTAATCGGCTTTTGCCGATAATATTTTCAGGGTTGATGGGATCTGCGCCACCGAGCCCTTAACGTATCCGCCGGCAGCCAGTAATTTATTGGTGAAAACCTGATCGTTAGTTATATCATATTTTAAGGCATCTAAATCAATGGCAAGATCTTGTGTTTTGCTTAAAATCTGTCTTAAATTTACATTAACAGCGCCGTTTTTGAGTTTGAAATTGGTTGTGCTGTAAGTGCCGATGGCTGAGTCTATATTGCCCGAATTACCTTTCCAGGTGGCGATAGCCTCACTCCGGCCATTGCGTTTGCCTAAATTGCCCGTTAAGGTTAAGCCAATGGTTGTTTTATCAGAAACATAGTAATCGAGCCCTGTTTTTAACAAATGGCCACTGTTTTTTGACTGGAAAGAAGAGGACTGATCTAAAAATGGGCTAACCGAAACATTTGTCCCAAAATATTGACGATAGGCATAAATATCGGTAAAGTTCTTACTTAAGTTAACACCGTAATTGGCAAAGGTATTGATGCGGCCTTTGCGGTAATTAAGCAATAAACTATTGTTGTTTTTATAGTATTTTCCTTGTCCGAAAGCGGTAATTATAGAGCCGTTAAAGCCTTCCTGTCTGTTCTTTTTGGTTTTAATGTTAATAATTCCGGCGTTTCCACTGGCATCATATTTTGCTGAGGGGTTGGTAATCAGTTCGATCTGGTTTACCTGTGAAGAACTCATGCTTCCCAGTAAATTGCTCAGCTCAGTTCCCGATAAAAAGGTTTGCTTATCGTCAATCAGTACCAGTACGCCTGCTTTGCCTTGCAGGCTAACCCCTCCGTTTTTATCTACAATAACGCCCGGCGATTTCTCCAATACTTCCAACACTGTTGTGCCTGTGTTGGTAACAGCGGCATCGACATTTACTATGGTTTTTCCCTGAACATGCTGTATAAACTGCTTTTTACCCTGCACGATTACATCGCCCAGGCTTTTTTCGGCCGCCGGTAAGTTGATGGTGATGTTTTTATTGGTAAAGGGCGATAAAAGCGAAACAGTTTTTTGTACGCTATGCCCAATTGCACTTGCGCTAAAAACATATGCTCCGGCTGCTGGCTCGGTAAAATTAGCAATGCCGTTCTTATCGGTTATTGCTGCCTTAACTAAAGCTTGGTTCGGTGCGGCAAGAAGTTGCACGGTGGCATTTTCTATACCCTGCCCTTTTTGGTTAAGCACAATAACTTTAACGGTCTTACCCTGGCCATAGCCGAAAACGGAATAAATGCTCAGGCCGAGCAGCAGTATGTATTTAGAGAAAGTCATTTAGTTTATCGTTAGTTGGGTAAATATATTAATCTGTCCTAACAAATAGGATAATCTGCTAACAGATAAGAAATTAATCTAAAATTAAATTTGAAAGCGGTTTTGAAAATATGCAAAAAACACTTTTCGCCAATGTTGAACTGATATTGTTACAACAGCAGATTTGAATGTCTTTACAATCTAAAAAAGAATGGCGGTAAAAGAAGATGAAGCCTACTAATGTAAGAATCTCATATCTATTTCTTATTTTGCACCAAATGCAGTTTAAAGAAATCATAGGACAGGAAAGAGTAAAGCAACAATTGGTGCAAACGGTTAAGGAAAACCGCATTAGCCATGCGCAGCTTTTTTTGTCACCTGCGGGTTCTGGCGCTGTGCCACTGGCAATTGCCTATGCGCAATACATCAATTGTTTGGATAAAAGAGAAAACGATAGTTGCGGCGAATGCTCGAGTTGTAGAAAATACGAGCGGTTAATTCACCCCGATCTTCATTTTTCTTATCCCTTCTTTGCCTCGGCCAGTGTAAAAACTGCTGTTGATGTATTAGATGAATGGCGAAACATGGTTTTAGGCGATCCTTATTTTGATATGGATATCTGGCGTTCCAAACTGGATGCCGCCAATAAACAAGCCAACATTAACATTGCCGAATGCCACGATATTATTAAAAAACTGAGTTTTAAAGCTTTTGAGGCCGAAACTAAAGTTCTAATTATGTGGTTGCCCGAGTATTTGGATAAAGCAGGCAATGCTTTGTTAAAACTGATTGAAGAACCACCTGCAAATACGCTTTTCATTCTGATTGCCCAAAGTCAGGACCAGATTTTAACAACCATTTTATCGAGAACACAGATCGTTAAAATACCCAAACTTACCTCAGAAGAAGTTACCGGATATTTGCTAAATACCAGCGGTTTAACCGAACATCAGGCTACTGATTATTCTTTTTTGGCCGATGGGAATTTAATTGAGGCCAAGGCACTGGCAGCCGATACGCAGAACGATAGCTCGGGTACATTTACCGCCTGGTTAAGAATGGGTTTTGGTAATAAAGTGCCTGATCTGATTAACTTTACAGATGAGGCAGCCAAATGGGGCCGCGAAAACCAAAAGAATTTTTTAAAGTACGGGGTAAATTATTTACGCGAGTGTTGTTTAATTTTAAGTGGGGCCGAAGAACTGGTGAAATTACCTCCCTTAACCTTCGAAACGGCAAAAAAATTAAGTATGCACGTACTTACCTTGCCTATGGCCGAGGCTATAATTGGCGAATTGGAAAAGGCACATTACCACATTGAAAGAAATGCAAACCCTAAAATTCTGTTTTTAGATGTATCTTTACAACTGGTAAAAATTATCAAGTTTAAAACGCTCCCCGCGGGGACTCAATATATATACAATTAATATGGGATGTGGAAGTTGTTCAACAGGTGGTGGTTGCACCCCTAATGGATGCAAGAGTAATGGCTCATGCGGCACCGGTGGTTGCCAAACAATGGAAGTACACGATTGGCTATCTAATTTGGATATGCCTGCTAATTATAAACCTTTTCAGGTTACCGAAATCAAATTTAAAGGCTCTCGTAAAGAATTTTTCTTAAACAGCGATAATATTTACCTTGAAATTGGCGAACTGGTTGCCGTTGAAGGACCAACCGGAGGTTTCGATGTAGGGCATGTTTCGCTTACCGGCGAACTCGTACGCATACAGATGAAGCGGCGCA
The DNA here is from genome assembly GCF_003852395.1 of Pedobacter sp. KBW01. Classification (NCBI taxonomy): domain Bacteria; kingdom Pseudomonadati; phylum Bacteroidota; class Sphingobacteriia; order Sphingobacteriales; family Sphingobacteriaceae; genus Pedobacter; species Pedobacter sp. KBW01. The sequence continues at coordinate 119,590 of NZ_QAJQ01000016.1, read as the reverse complement.
AAACTTCAATCGATCAGGTAGTTAAGAAAATTTACCGTAAGGCTACCGAAGCAGATGTAGAAAAATGGAATGCCGCAAAGGGAATGGAATGGGAAACCATGCACAAAGCCCGTAAACTGGCGTTAGATCTTCGTTTGCAAATGAAAATTAGCGATGTAGACTATCAGGCTGATAAAACCAAGGCAACGTTTTTTTATACTGCCGATGGCCGTGTGGATTTTCGTGAGCTAATTAAGAAAATGGCCGAAAGTTTCCGTATCCGTATCGAAATGCGCCAGATTGGAATGCGCCAGGAAGCTGGCCGTTTAGGTGGGATAGGTTCTTGTGGCCGCGAACTTTGCTGCTCTACCTGGTTAACCAATTTTAAAACGGTTTCTACCGCTGCGGCACGTTACCAAAACCTTTCGCTTAATACCTTAAAGCTTGCCGGCCAGTGTGGTAAGTTAAAATGTTGTTTAAACTACGAGCTCGATACCTATTTAGATGCCTTAAAAGATATTCCGGATAGAATTGAGAATTTAGATACTGAAGCAGGTTATGCCCGCCATCAGAAAACCGATATTTTTAAAAAAATAATGTGGTTTAGTTACCAGGGCGATGAAAACTGGATTCCGGTTAAAGCTACTCGTGTAAAAGAAATCATGGCTATGAACAAGGCCGGCAAAAAAGCGCCGAACCTGAAAGAAGACGCTGTTCAGATTGCAGCTCCGGTAGTGGTAGAAAAATCTTTCGATTATGAAAATGTAGTTGGTCAGGATAGTTTAACCCGTTTAGACGAGCGTTCGCGGGGTAAAAACAACCAGAACCGAAACAATAATCAGAAAAACAACCGCAATAACCAGAAAAATAACCGTGACAGAGTACCTGCCGGCGAGAAAAATGCTCAGCCAAACAGTAAGCCTCAACCTCAGCAGGGTGGTCAGAAATCACAACAGGGCGGAAAACCACAGCAAAACCAGAAACAGCAACAAAACGCTGGACCAAAAGGTCAGCAGCAGGCCGTACCAAAACCTGCGCATGTTAACGGACCTAAACCTCAAAGCAATAAACCTAAACAACCGCAACAGCCTCAGGGGCAGAAGCCCGTTGTTAAAGCCGAAGGAAGTGCTGTGCAGGGTGAAAAGACAGAACAGAGCAAAAATAAAAGCAGAAATAACCGTAGGAAAAATAATAATCGCCGAAACAATAACAATGGTTCAGAAAATAAACCTGCTGCCGAATAAAATAAACCTGCTGGTTTTCGGTTTTTGTGTAATGGTATCGTTATTGGCTAGCTGTACCAGTAGTAGTGTTATCGACAGTAATGTTGAATTGGCCGATCGGCGATGGACTTACCGTAACCACATTTCTACACCATTTGAGATTAAGGATTATACCAAAGGTTATAATATTTACTTCAAATTAAGGCATACTGCTGATTATAAGTATGCCAATATTTTTATCCTGGCACACTTTAAAGACGGGAAACAAATGGTAACCAGACGCTACCAATATAAGTTAGCCAAAAATGATGGCGAATGGTTGGGAAGCGGATCAGGTAATCTGTTTAGCTATACCCTGCCCATGCTTACCAACTATCATTTTCCCCGCAACGGGAAATTCGATATTGAAATTGAGCAGAACATGCGCGATAACCCACTGCTTGAAGTGAGCGATGTGGGCCTTGCCATTGAGCAAGCGCAATAACAGGAAGCAAAGCGAATAGTGCTATGCACAAGGAATCGCTAAATATATTGCAACAAATTTTCCAGTTTCATTCCCCTCGATCCCTTTAGCAATAGCAAATGATCCTGAATAGGGTTTTGCTGCAAGTAATCTGCGGCTTCTGATGGTGTTTCGAAAAACAGCGCATTAACCTCATCTTTAAATGCGTAGAAGTATTTACCGATAAAAATCACCTGGTCTAATCCGCTTTCTTGTGCCTGGCTAACAATTAGTTGATGCTGGGCCGGAGATTCGGGGCCAAGCTCAAACATATCCCCTAAAATAGCGGTTTTTTTTGCAGCCGATAAAACAGCAATATTATTTAAAGCAGCAGTCATACTGCTTGGGTTTGCATTGTAAAAATCGCAGATTACGGTGTTTTTTTCCGTTTTTGTTAATTGCGAACGGTTGTTTTTAGGTTGGTAGTTGGCTAAACCTGTGTTAATTTCTTCAGGATTCATGTCAAAGAAATCGCCAATACAGATGGCTGCAAGTATGTTCTCGAAATTGTAACTGCCCGTTAAATTGGTTTTAACCGACGATTCAGCTTCGTGGTTTGTCCATGCTACCTCAATAAAAGGATCACTGCTTTTTAGCGCTCCTTTAATGGTATTACCATTTTCGGTTCCATAATAAATAAGCTTATTTAGGCCTGCATTAGCACTCATTTCGAGCAGATAGGGATTATTCCGGTTGATGAAAGTGTAACCATTGTTCGCTTTCAAGTAAGCATAAAGCTCGGCTTTTCCTTTTTTTACTCCCTCAAAACCACCAAAGCCATCTAAATGTGCCATCCCAACATTGGTTATGATGCCATGAGTGGGTTTGGCAATGGTGCAAAGCAGTTCAATTTCTTTCTGGTGGTTAGCGCCCATTTCTATCACAGCAATCTGTACATCAGCAGCAATAGATAAGATAGACAAAGGAACACCAATGTGATTATTGAGGTTGCCAAAAGTGGCAAAAGTTTTATAACGTTCAGCCAAAACCGCGTTTACTAGTTCTTTACTGGTGGTTTTGCCATTACTGCCGGTTAAGCCGATAACGGGGATGTTAAGTTGCTGGCGGTGATGGCAGGCCAAATCCTGTAAAGCGCCTAAAACGTCATCTACCAGTAAGCATTTTGCATTACCTGCATATTTTTCCTCATCAATTACTGCGTAAGCTGCTCCCTTTTCTATGGCTTGATGCGCAAATTCGTTTGCATTAAAAAGATCACCTTTCAACGCAAAAAATATACAACCGGGAGTAATGTTTCTCGTATCGGTAGAAATAACAGGGTTTTTAAGGTAGTGGTCGTATAGCTTTTCGGTTGTGATCATGTGGTCGTAAAAAATGTGATGTAAAATTAAGCTTTAGCAACAACAAAAAACAAAATTAGTACATTAGGTAAAATTATTTTCGCATGAAAAGACTGTTAACGTTCTTCCTGATCTCGCTGAGTTCTGTTTTATTAGTACGGGCCCAGCTTAAAACTCCAGATGATTTTCTAGGTTACGAACTAGGTTCGCATTTTACCCCACACCATAAGGTAGCCGACTATTTCAGGCAAACTGTTGCAGCTTCTCCGAAAAATACTAAACTAATCGAATACGGCAAAACAAATGAAGGCAGGCCCCTGCTTGTCGCCATTGTTTCAACACCTGAAAATATAAACCGGTTGGAACAAATCAGAAATAATAACTTAAAACTGACAGCCGGAACCAATAATAATGTTGATTTATCCAGCCAACCAGCTATACTTTGGTTGAGTTATAATGTACATGGTAACGAGGCGAGCTCTACCGAAACATCAATGAAGATGCTGTATACACTGGTATCGGGCACCAACAAACCTGCTACCGAATGGCTGAAAAATACTGTGGTGGTGATTGATCCCTGTTTAAATCCGGATGGTCGTGACCGTTACGTAAATTATTTTAACAGTGTGGTCGGAAAAACACCCAATTCTGATCCAGCCTCGCGTGAGCATATTGAACCTTGGCCGGGGGGTAGACCAAATCATTACTATTTTGATTTAAACCGCGATTGGGCCTGGCAAACTCAAATAGAGAGTCAGCAAAGATTAGCCTTATACAACCAGTGGATGCCACAGGTTCATGTCGATTTTCATGAGCAAAGCTACAATGAGCCTTATTATTTTGCACCGGCCGCAGAGCCTGTGCACCAGGATATTACGCCATGGCAAAAAAGTTTTCAGGTAGTGGTAGGGAAAAATAATGCCAAGTATTTCGATGCAGAAGGCTGGCAATATTTCACCAAAGAACGTTTCGATTTGCTTTACCCTTCTTATGGCGATACTTATCCGCTATATAATGGATCGATTGGAATGACTTATGAGCAAGGAGGTATCAGGGCGGGTTTATCGGTGGTAACCAACGATGGCGATACGCTAACCTTAAAAGACCGCATTGCCCACCATTTTACAACGGGGATGTCGACAGTTGAAGTTACAGCATTAAACCACAACAAACTTTTAGAGGAGTATAAGCAATACTTTCAGCAAGGATTGGTTAATGCACCAGGTATTTATAAAAGCTATATCATTAAGGCAGGCAATCTGTCGCGTTTAAATAAACTTGCCGAGCTACTGACTAAAAATAAGATCGAATTTGCTTTTGGAGGAGATAAACAAGGCCGGGCTTTCGATTACGACACCCAAAAGGAAGAAAATTTTACCCTAGGGCGTAACGATCTAGTTGTTAATGTTCAGCAATCGCGCGCGGTGCTGGCCAATGTGCTTTTAGAGCCGCATACTTTTGTAACCGATTCGAATACCTACGATATTACAGCCTGGGCGCTACCCTATGTGTTCGGGTTAAAAGCTTACGCAAGCAAGGAAAGTATAAAAGGTAAGTTCTCTGCACCCGAAGAAACTAAAATAGCAAGTAATGAATTGGATAAGCCTTTGGCCTGGTTGTTTAGCTGGGGCACCAGCGAAGATGCACAGGTGTTAATCGCTTTGCAAAAGGCAAATATTAAAGTAAGACAGGCAGATCAGCCTTTTTCGGTAAATGGAAAAGATTATCCGGCCGGGACCTTAATTGTGCTCAGGGCCGAAAATGAAAGAATAACCAAAGGCCTGAAAGATAAAGTTACTTTAGTTGCCAAAACTTTAGACAAACCGATTTTGGCTGTTAGCAGTGGCTTTGTGGAAAAAGGCAAAGATTTTGGCTCAAATGTTTATCCTTTGTTAAAACAACCTAAAATTGCAATTGTATCGGGCATGGAAGTCTCTTCATTGGCTTTTGGAGAAGTTTGGTTTTATATTGAGCACGATTTAAACCTCTCACCCAGTATTATTAATGCTAAAGATATTAACAGTCTGGATATTAATAAGGTAAATACACTCATCTTGCCCGATGGCAGTTACGACTCCTTTATAGGAGATGGTTTAACAGCCTGGTTAGATAAAGGTGGTAAATTGATTTTGATGGAAGATGCCATTGAAAGTTTTTTGGATAAAAAGGGCTTTGACATTAAAAAGAAGGAAGTGGGAGTTAAGAAAGACGAAAAGCAGGAAGCCAACAAACTTCTTTTTAAAGATAAAGACCGGGATGATTTTGAAACAACTATACCAGGTGCGGTTTATAAGATTAATCTCGATGCGAGTCATCCTTTCTCATATGGGCTTGGAAGAAGCTACTACAGCCTAAAAACCGATCGAAAAATCTACGAGCCCTTTGTAAAGGGGTGGAATGTGGGACTGGTTAACGAAAAAAGCTTAATGGCAGGAGTTGTTGGGAAAAAAGCAAAAGAAGAGCTCAAAAGCGGGCTGCTTATCGGCGTGCAGGATTTCGGTCGCGGGCAGGTGGTTTACCTAGCTAACGACCCCCTTTTCAGAAACTTTTGGGAAGGTGGAAAAACACTTTTTGGTAACGTTATTTTCTGTAGCTATTAACATATCCTTTAAATCAAAACTGACCCCTAATTTTTTAGTTAACGAAAAAGTTACGCTTGTAAAATCGGCCTTGGGGTGTATTTAGGACAGGATTAGTTAAAAAATGTTAAAAATAATTTGCTTACGGAGCTAACTAACTCTAATTTAGTGTATTATTTTACACATTAACTAACCTATTTCTACTATGAAAAAACTTCTACAGAGTTTGTTCATTCTCATGCTTTTTGCGGTAAACGCAATGGCACAGGATCGAACAATCACAGGAACAGTTACGTCTGCAGACGACAAACTGCCAATTCCTGGAGTAAGCGTAAAAATCCAGGGTGCCGCTGGTGGTACCTCTACCGATTCGAATGGAAAATTCTCCATCAAAGTGTCTTCATCAGCTAAAGTACTTGAGTTCTCTTCAATTGGATTTGCCTCACAAAACAGGCCAATCGGAAGCTCAAACGTAATTAATGTCGTTTTAACTACCGATTCTAAGGCTTTAGGCGAGGTTGTTGTAACGGCGTTGGGTGTTAACAAGGCTACAAAAACATTAGGTTATTCTCAAAGCACTTTAAAGTCGGCAGAGGTTAACGCTTCTGCACCGGCAAGTTTATTTGGTGGTTTGCAAGGAAAAGTAGCAGGGGTAAACATTTCCAATACTTCTGGTGCGCCGGGTGGATCAACCAAAGTTATTTTAAGGGGATATTCCTCAATAACAGGAAGCAATCAGCCTTTATATGTTGTTGATGGTGTGCCTTTGGATAATTCAACTGCAGGTTCGGATAACAACTATGACTTTGGTAACAACGCCAACGACATCGATCCGAATAACATTGAAAGCATCAGTATTTTAAAAGGATCGGCAGCAACAGCCTTATATGGCTCGCGTGGTTCGAATGGTGTTTTAATCGTTACCACTAAAAAAGGTGCAGCCGGTAAATTAAAAGTAGACCTTTCTACAGCCACCACATTAACCAACGTCGCTTCAGTATACAAGCTTCAGGATCAGTTTGGCCAAGGTTGGGATGGTACTTACATTCCTTCAGAAAATGGTAACTGGGGTCCAAAATACGATGGTCAATTAAGATCGTGGGGCGCAATTGTAGATAACTCTCAATTGTTAAAGCCTTTTTCATTTATCAAAAACAATGTGAGAGATGCTCTAACAACTGGTATCGAGCTAAATAATAATATTGCCCTAAGCGGAGGAAATGACAACAGTACTGCTTATTTTTCTTATGGTAATATTTACAGCAATGGTTATCTGCCATCTGATAACGATTCGTATAAAAGAAATAACTTTACCTTAAAAGGGTCTACCAAGTACGGAAAGTTTTCTGCCGATGCATCTTTAAACTATGTGGGTAAAACGACTAAGTTTATCAATCAGGGTGGTGCTAATTCAGGTATCGGTTCGTCATTTTACGAAGATATTCTTCAGATTCCGGGAGATATTCCAATTAAAGATCTTCAGGATTACAAAAACAAGTTCTTTAACGTAGACAATTATTTCACGCCATATGCCGAAAACCCATATTATTCTATTTATGAAAATGGAAGTAGGTATAAGAGTGATCGTGTGTACGGAAATATTAATTTAAACTATAAAGCTACTGGCTGGTTAAGCTTTCAGTTTCAGCAAGGTGCCGACATTGATAATGCCATTAGTAAAATCTGGCACAATAAAAATGCGCCAAGCGTAGGCAGTTACAATGCTGGTGGAAATATTGAAGGATCTTCAAGGGCTGCTGATGTTGGTGATGTAATAGACGGCTCTGTAAAAACTTTTGAGTACGACTCGAAATTAAATGCACTTTTTAATAAAGAACTAAATAGCCATTTTGATTTAGATGGTTTAATAGGTGTTAACTATAACGATCGTGGTTCTAGAATTTTAACCACAGGTATTGAAGATCTGGCGATCCCAGGTTTTTATCAGATCAATAACTCAGCCAATAAGCCTACCTCAACAAGTGCAGAATCTCACCGTCGTTTATTTGGTGCCTATGCTTCAGCAACTTTAGGTTATAACAAATATTTGTATTTAACTTTAACTGGTAGAAACGATTGGTCATCAACACTTCCACAAAATAATAACAACTATTTCTACCCTGCTTCGAGTTTGGCTTTCATCGCCTCACAAGCAATGGATTTATCTAAAACGCCAATTAGCTTTTTAAAGTTCAGGGCGAGTTATGGGGAAACGGGTAGTGATACAGACCCTTATCGCGTGTTTAACACAGCAACGAGTACATCATCGCCGCTAGGCTTTGGAACATTAACCTTTCCTATATTCGGTGTTGCAGGTTATTCAATCTCTAACCAGTTAAATAGCAATAACTTTAAACCAGAGCGAGTTAAAGAGGTAGAACTAGGTGCTGAAATCAGATTTTTACAAGACCGAATTGGTATTGATGCAACTTATTACAATAAGTTGAGAAAAGATCAGATTATTCCTTTGCCAATCGATCCATCTACTGGTTACTCATCGTACATTGTTAACTTCGGTTCTGTTCGCAATAAAGGAATTGAATTGGCTGTAAACATCAAACCTATTAAAACTACAGATATTGACTGGAATTTAAATTATACCTTCACCAAAGAAAACAGTAAAGTAACCGAATTGCCAATTGGATTAGATAAAGTGGTTTTAAATTCGGCTTATGACGCACAGTTTGTGGCCCGCGTTGGTCAGCCATTAGGTATTATCGAAGCGCCTACCCGCACCTATAGCCCAAGCGGACAGGTTATTGTTGATGCGAATGGATACCCAGTATATTCTTCTGAAAATGTAAGCTTTGGCTCTACTGTTCCGGATTTTGTAATGGGATTGAGCAATCAGTTCCGTTATAAAGATTTTTCACTGTCATTTACACTAGACTGGCATAAAGGTGGTGTGTTTTATTCAGGAACAGCCGATTTGTTAAACTTTGTAGGTGCTGATGCCAAAACAACTTATAATGACCGCCGTCCGTTCATTGTACCTAATTCAGTTCAAAAACTGGCCAACGGTACTTATGTAGAAAATACCACGCCAATAACAGAAGCCAATACTGATGATTTTTATTATCACACATCAAATAAGGCAGATGCATATACTAATCGTATTTTAGATAGATCTTTCTTAAAATTAAGAGAAGCGACTTTAAGTTATAACCTGCCAAAATCTATTGTTGGCAAAATAGGTGCACAACGGGCAAGTGTTTCTGTTTTTGGAAGAAACCTGGTTACCTGGTTAGCGAAAAACAACAATACTATCGATCCTGAGGTTTCTAACTTTGGAAATGATTTAGGAAGTGAATTTGGCGAGTTTAGAACCGCACCCCCGGTTAGGTTCTTCGGCGCATCGTTAAAAGTTTCATTTTAATCTATCTCACAATGAAAAATAATCAAATAAAATATAAAATGCTGATTTTATCAGCAACGGTGTTTCTTGCTTTTGGATGTAAGAAAACATTAGATATCAACGTAAGTCCAAACAATCCCTTAATTGAGACGACCACCCCAGAAGTATTATTCCCGTCTGCTGTCGCTTCTACAGCCGGACGTGTTGGCGGTGAACTAACGATTATTGGCGGTATTTGGGCCCAATACTATACTCAGGCTAACGCTTCAAATCAATACAAAACGATTGATGCTTATGCCCTGACCCGTAACGATTTTAATGGCAGTTACAACGAGCTGTTTTCTGGCGCGCTGGCAGATTATCAACTGGCTATAAACCTTGCGGTAGCTAGAAGCGATTGGCGTTATAATTTAATGGCCACTGTAATGAAAGCTTATACCTACCAGGTATTGGTTGATTTATATGATAAAGTTCCCTATACGGAAGCATTAAAAGGGCTTGATAATTTACAGCCCAAATTTGACGATGGTTATACCATTTATGTTGGCCTGCTTGCCGAAATAAATGCAGCCCTTGCTAAAGATTATACAAGTATTGATTTAAACAAGGATCAGAAAAAAACTGATTTTCTTTTTGGCGGAGACATGGATCTTTGGACCAAGTTTGCCAATACACTAAAGTTAAAAATGTATTTAAGAATGGTAAATGCCAAGCCGGCAGAAGCACAGGCTGGAATTATGAAGTTATATACTGATGGGGCAAATTTTTTAACTACAAGTGCAGGCATTGCCACATTTGAAGATGCACCAAATAACAGTAATCCTTTTTACGAGTATAATGTTCGCCGTTTAAATACCACTACTAACCTAAGGGCAAGTAAAACATTTACCAGTTGGTTAGCTGTTAATAATGATCCAAGAGCGAAATATTATTATGGAACACTTACTCCTGTACCGATGAATCAAGGGGATTATACAGCAACAGCAGTTGAACAACCTACTTACGCAGGAGCAACTGTTTTTGCCCAAACTGCTAAAGATCCGGTATGGTTTATATCAGCTGCAGAATCATACTTTATGCAGGCAGAAGCGCTTGAACGTTATTATGGAGGGACAGGTGCTGCTGCAATGTACCAAAATGGCGTTAAATCTGCTTTTACGCAGGTTGGACTTGCTGTAAGTGCAGTTCCGGTACCTTACCTGGTGTATACGGGTACCTTTGACCAAAAGCTTGAGAAAATTATTGTGCAGAAATGGTCCTCTTTCGCTGGCTCGCATAGTTTAGAAGGTTTCTTTGAGCAGGAACGTACCGGTTATCCTAAAATAAGTGCGGTGTATTCTACTGACGATAACTATATTCCCGGCCAGTGGGTGTATTCGAAAAACGGGGTAACTTCAGGTTTGTTCCCTAAACGTTTAGTATTTCCTGCGTCATCAAGAGATAGAAACAGCAATACGCCTGCAGAAGTGCCAATTACAACTAAGGTTTGGTGGGGTAAATAGTATTTAATTGATAAAAGATGAAAAGATATTTAACAATAATCATATTGGGGGTTATAGGCATGACTTATAGCTCTTGCAAAAAAGAGTCGTTTGATTATCCGGAAGGTTATGTCGGTATTTCCAAAGTAACGGTGTATCCAATAATCACGATGAAAGGGGATAAATATGTAGCGGTAGCAAAAGGGGCAGCATATACTGATGCTGGTGCTACAGCGGCTGCAGGTACAAGCACCATAGAGGTCAAGGTAACAGGGCTACCAAATACAGCTACCGCAGGTGTTTATTTGATCACCTATTCAGCCACAAATACAGATGGTTTTGCCGCAACAACAACAAGATCAGTTGTTGTGTACGATACCAAGGCTGATGCCTTAGCCAACGATTTTTCCGGTAACTACTTAAGGGCAGCTACCGGAGCAATTTCAAAATGGACAAAGCTGGCTCCAGGCGCTTATTTGGTTAATAATCCGGGGGGGGCTGCAACAGGTACAACAGTTAATGTAATTGCCATCAATCCTACAGGGAGTGTAATTGATATTCCACAGCAGAATACGGATAGCGGGCCATGGGGCTCTAATACCGAGAGTAAAGACTTAAGCTCGGGCACTTATTCATGGGCGGTTGAAAACCCTGGCTATGGTACTGCCGTTAGAACCTTTGTTAAACAATAAATAATAGAACGATGAAAAAATATTTTTATATACTAATACTTTTTGTACTAAGCATTTCTGCTTGTAAAAAAGAGGAGCCGGTAGGTGGTACAGCTGTACAGGACCTGTCTGGCGAGTGGTGGGTGCAGATTGACGGCGCCGGAGATTATTATGGTATTTCTACCTATAATACAGCCGATAATTCATCGAGCCAGATGTGGTTAAACCTAACGAATTTCTGGGGAAATGCAAATAATACCGTTTTTGGAAAAGTAAATGTAAATGTGGATAACAAAACCCTTAGCGGTGCAAAAATTGCTAACGCAGGCAACTATCCAGGAGGGATAACCTTTACTGTAACAAACGGTAAAATAACACCAGGTGGTGCTGTAGGCCCATCATCAAAAGCGCCAACCGATGCCATTACATTAGATGTTGAATTTTCTGACGATGCCGGAACGGTTTATCACCTTAAAGGATACCACAGAACCAAATTTGTAGGCGACGATCACTAAGCTTATTGAAAATTAAAAGATGCAGCCTCCTGGATTTATTTTCAGGAGGCTGTTTTGTTTAATCATAAAAAGCTAATATAAACTGCATGTTAAATAGACTAAAAAATGGGCTGAATGTTAAGAGATTAATTAACAATAAGGATGAAATGTGTCTATCTAATCATGCGAATTTTTCAAACTAACAGACTAGTTGTCTGATTATTAAGTGCGTTTTGACAACCCTAGAGCACTTTATGACAATTATTGTGTATAAGTGTTAAAAATTGTTAAAATAAATTTGGTGTTAATCATAACTAACTCTATTTTAGCACTTAAATAATCATTAACTAACCTATTTTCAAATTATGAAAAAACTTCTACAAAGTTTGTTCATTCTTGTGCTGTGCGCATTCTCTGCGTTTGCACAGGAAAGAACCGTAACTGGTACAGTTACTTCTGCGGATGACAAATTGCCAATCCCTGGTGTAAGTGTTAAGGTACAAGGCACCCAAAGTGGCGCCGTTACAGATGCCAGCGGTAAATATGCCGTTCGTGTTCCATCTGGATCTACAGTGTTAACATTCTCTTTTATCGGTTATGCGCCTCAAAACAGAACAATCGGCGGATCATCTACGGTTAATGTGGTTTTGGAAGCAGATTCTAAATCACTAAGTGAGGTTGTGGTAACCGGAGCTGGTTTAACAGCTCGTAAAAAAGAACTTGGTGCTGCACAAACAACATTGAGCAATGCTTCAATCACGCAGGCTAAACCAACTAACCTTGTTTCGGGCCTTGTTGGTAAGGTTGCCGGATTGAATATTCAAGGTGTTGGTAGTGGGGTTAATCCCAATTATCGCGTTGTATTGAGGGGTATGCGTTCATTAACAGGAAACAACCAGGCCTTGATTGTTGTTGATAATGTAATTGTGCCAAACACAATTTTAAGCAACATTAATCCTGACGATGTTGAAAATCTTACAGTTTTAAATGGTAGTAGTGCAGCAGCTCTATACGGTTCTGCCGCATCAAATGGTGCATTAATCATTACTACTAAAAAAGGAAAAAAGGATGGTTCTTTTGATATCAAAATTGGTAACACTACAACATTAGAGCAAGTTGCATTTTTTCCTAAGTTGCAAAAAGAATTTGGATCTGGATCTGATAACGATTTGCAGATTTATCTTCCCTACGAAAATCAACAATATGGTCCGCGTTTTGATGGAGTTGTAAGACCAATTGGCCGTCCATTAGCAGATGGTTCAATTCAAATGGTTCCTTATTCTTACACAAACAGTAAAGATGATTTCTGGGATAATGGTGTAACCAATTTTACTGATTTTTCTGTATCATCTGGTAATGACAAAGGAAGTTTATATGCTTCTGCCCAGTATATGAGAGCTTCAGGAACAACTCCTGGCGATAAGTATAATAGAGCTACGGTGAAAATTGGTGGAACAAGAGTGGTTTCTGACAAAATCACCTTCAACTATTCTGCTAATTATATCCAAAATAGACAGGATTTAACAACACAAACAGGTAGTATTTATAATGTTTTGCTAAATGCGCCTTCTCAGGCATTGATTACTGATTATAAAGATTGGAGAAATAATCCTTATGCTAACCCTAATGGTTACTATAACGCTTATTACAATAACCCTTACTTTCTTGCTGATAACTACAGACAGCAGGTAAGAAATGATTATTTCTTGGGTAATGCCGAATTGAAATATAAACCATTAGAATGGTTAGATTTTACTGGTCGTGTAGGTTTAACTACGCAAAATCAATCATCTAAAAATTATTCAGATATTTTCAAATACAGCGATTATACTAAATCTATCTCGGGTTCTAGCGAATACAAGCAGCAAGATATCTTAGGTGGTGTTTCTGATAATCTAAATTACACTACTAATATTGTAACTGATTTCATTGGGCATGCACAGAAAAAAGTTGAAGACTTCAAGTTCGATTTAACTGTCTTGGGTCAATTAATTCAAAATCAATCTAAATCTGCTACTGCTTCTGTAAACGGTTTAGTAACTGCTGGTGTATTCAATCTTGGTAACAGTACTAATAATCCGACAGCCTCAGAGGGTAATTCGTTAACCCGCTCTTATGGTTTAACCGGAAAATTAGATATTGGTTTTAAAGATTACTTGTTCTTAAGTTTAACTGGTCGTAATGATTGGGTTTCAGTGTTAGCTCCTGAAAACCGTTCGTTCTTCTACCCTAGCGCAACGTTATCTTTCGTCGCTTCTGATGCAATCGAAGCAATTAAAGATATCAAAGAAATTGATTTCATCAAATTAAGAGGTGGTTGGTCAAAAGTTGGTCAAGTGAATATCGGCGCTTACAGCTTAGTTCCAACATTCGGCCAAGGTGCTGGTTATCCATATAATGGCCAGGGTGGTTTGTCTGTTGGAAACACGTTGATTTCTAAGGATCTAAAGCCTGAGATAACATCTGGTTTCGAGTATGGTGTTGAAGCTAGTTTCTTCAAAAGCCGCGTTAACTTAACCGCTACTTATTATAATACCAAAACAAAAGATCAAACAGTTCCAACTGGGGTATCTAGCACAACTGGCTACACAAGTTATTTAGTAAATGCAGGACAAACAACAAGTAAAGGCTGGGAAACAAGCTTAAATGTTGTGCCTTTTAAAACTGAAGACTGGGAAATTACTTTAGGTACAAATTACGCTTACTATGACAACACTGTTGATTATATCAGTGCTGATTTAAGTCAGTTAACTCTTGGGGCTTACGGCGGTACAGTTGGTTCTTATGCAATAGCTGGGCAACAATTTCCAGTTATTCAAGGTACAACCCACGTACGCGATAGTCAGGGAAGAATCATTGTAGATAGAATTACTGGTTACCCTTCTGCAACAACAGGTATTAGTATTCTGGGACAGGCAAATGCTAAACATATTTTAGGCGTTAACGTGAATGTTCACTATAAAGGATTTAACTTATATGGATCTGGTGAATATCGTGGTGGTAACGTTATTTATAACGCTGCTGGTAGTACATTCGATTTCAGTGGTGCTGGTATTAATTCTGCCGCTTACAACCGTGATCGTTTTGTAATACCTAACTCGTCTTATTTAGATCCAACAACCAACACCTATGTTGCCAACACCAATATTACTGTTCGTGATGGTGGACCAGGTTATTGGACTATTGCAGGACCAAGAACAGGTATCAACGAAAACTACGTAACTTCTGGTGCTTTCTGGAAAATTAGAGAGTTAGCTTTATCATATGATGTACCAGCAGCTTTCTTAGCAAAATCTAAAGTAGTTAAAGGCGCTAGGATTAGTGTTCAAGGTAGAAATTTATTTATCTTCCTGCCTAAAACTAACGTGTATACAGATCCAGAATATAGTGATGGTAATGGATCAAGCAGTGGTAATGCGATTGGTTTAACCAATTTAAATCAAACTCCACCATCAAGGTATTATGGAGCTACATTAACATTAACCCTATAATAATAAAGACATGAAAAGAATTTTTAAATATATATTCGGATTTTCAATGTTGGTTTCTATCTATTCTTGTAAAAAAGATTTGGATATCAACACCAATCCCAATTCAGTTACCGTAGCTTCTGTAGATTTGGTTTTGCCAAACGCTATCGTTGCAACAGCTAACAGTATGTCTGCTTATAACAGCATGGGTGCTCAGCAGGTAGGATATTTCACAAATGGAGGCGGAGTAAGTGGCTGGGGAGGTATTATTTCTTACAATTGGAATACAGGCGATTTCGCCGGCCTTTGGGCAACTACTTACGATGTTTTAACTGATGTTCAGTACGTGATTAGCAATTCTGAAGGAAATGCAACCTTCAAAGAATTTAATGCTGCAGCTAAAGCGCTTAAAGCTTATAATTACGCATTACTAGTAGATACATATAATGATATACCTTATACAGAGGCTTTGCAAGGAGACACGAAGCTCCAGCCTAAGTACGATAAAGCTACAGACATTTATAAAAATT
The DNA here is from genome assembly GCF_003852395.1 of Pedobacter sp. KBW01. Taxonomy (NCBI): domain Bacteria; kingdom Pseudomonadati; phylum Bacteroidota; class Sphingobacteriia; order Sphingobacteriales; family Sphingobacteriaceae; genus Pedobacter; species Pedobacter sp. KBW01. Next base: position 104,005 of record NZ_QAJQ01000016.1, on the reverse strand, counting down.
TAGTAGACTTACTGGATCAATCAATTGCTACATTTAAAGCAACAGGAACCGGGCTAGGCTCTAACCTATTTATAAAGGCCGATCCATTGTTTAATGGTAATTTAGGAAGATGGGCCGCTTTTGCTCAGACACTTAAATTAAGATTGGTTCTTAGAGGACAGGGAAAAGTAACCTTCACCAACACTACTTTCGATAGTTCGGTTGGATTCTTAACTGAAGACGCTATTGTTCAGCCGGTTTATGCTAAAACTGATAATAAACAAAACCCTATGTGGAACGCCTGGGCCTATAGTGCTTCAGGAACTGCGGTTGGAGCTGCTAGTCAGTATGCCCCAAGTGCTTATATTATGACATTTTATAATGGTATTAAGCTTCAGGATGCTGCAAGAGCAAAGGCTGTTTACATTTCTGGTACTGCAACCCCAACAAATCAGTTAGGGTATCAGAATTCAGACGCGGGTAGAGGGCAAGCACCAAGTTCTTGGTTTGTTAGCGCAACAGCAAGTCCTTCAGCAACTTCTGCAGCTAAAGTTGGTATTTTAAAAGGACCAGATGCTGGGCAGCCTATTATGTTGGCAGCAGATAGTTATTTTTTACAGGCTGAAGCAAATGTTAAAGGTTTGGTGGCAGGAACGGCTAAAAATAACTTTATTAACGGAATAGCATCTTCATTTAAATATCTATATAAGGATAATACAGGTACTGTTCCTTCAACGTACAATCTTGGAACGGATATTACAGTGCCTGTTGCAAGTCAAGGAGATCCTGCTAAATATCTTCTTAATAATGCAGGCAGCGCTTTAGCTAATTTTGATTTGGCTTTAACTGATGACCAAAAATTAGAAGCAATTATTACGCAAAAATACGTGGCTTTCAATATGGTATTCGGAAATGAAGCATGGAATGAATATAGAAGAACTGGTTATCCGAAAATTTTAGCCGGAACTGCTAAAAACGATACCTTCGTTTCTATCGTTTCCGAATCAACAGCAGCCGATAAATTACCAACAAGAATTCAATATCCTGCGAATGAATTCAAGTATAATGCAGCGAATGTGCCAGCAATAAATAAATATTCAAGTAAGATATTTTGGGCTAAATAATTGTTATTTCAAACATTCATAAAATTAAGTCATGAAAAAAATTATAAATTTATTCGTCTTAGGACTAATAGTAGCTGGATTCAGCTCTTGTTTAAAAGATGATTCTATAATAGGGCCAGATGCTCCTGGAGCAACGAAGAATATTATTGAATTTTTAAACCCAGATCATATTGCTTCGGGTACTTCAAGTACATATCCTTTGTATATTAAGAATTTTGATATTAAACCTACAGGAAGTGCTGTTGTAGAAGTAGCCTATTCAGGTGTTGACGTAGCTCCTGAAGACATAGCTGTTAAGGTTGATTTAGCACCAGATGCAATTACAAAATATAATAGTGATAATACGAAAGCGTATACCCCATTGCCAACCACCCTTTATTCATTAACATCGTTAAATTTGGTTATCCCGAAAGGACAGAGAACAGCAAGCTTCACAATCAATGTTAAGCCAGATCAATTCGATTTGAATGCTGCTTATGCATTGGGCTTTAAAATAAGCTCTGCTTCAACTGGCGTTATTAGCGGTAATTTTGGAACCATAGTGGTGGCATTGGGAGCTAAAAATAAGTATGATGGTATTTATACCCTTGATCAAACTTCTCCGATGGTTGATGCTACATCGGCAGCATTGGTAGGATACTATCCAATCGAACAAGAATTGCGTACTACTGGTGCAAGTTCGGTAACAGAATATGATGGTCGTTATGCAGCTAATAATTATGCCCATCCAATAAAAAATGGAACCTCAACATCTAGTTATGGAAACTTTAGTCCAATTTTTAACATGGATGATGCGGGTAATGTAGTTAGTGTAACCAATTATTTTGGACAGGGAACTAATTCAAGTGGTAGATCGGCAAGATTAAATCCGGCTGGTGTTAATAAGTTTACTGTTAATGGAGATACGAAAGTACTGCAAGTAAGCTATATCATGGTTCAGAATGGAGTAGATAGAACATTCTTCTACGAAAAATGGACTTACAAAGCTGCCAGATAATCTGCATATATTAGATTTAAAAAAAGGGGTGTCTTTTTAGATACCCCTTTTTTGTGTTTAGTCTGTCTAGTCTTAGTATAGCGATACAAAAAAGAAGTATCCTCATGGACAAAAAACAAATTATTCAAGACGTAGTCAGAAAGATTACATCTTACGCTTTAAACTTCAAGTCGTTAGCGAAGTTGAAAATGGCGAATTGAGTTTATCGCAAGCTAGAATTAAATACGGTATACAGGGCGAAAGTACTGTTCGTAATTGGTTGCAAAAATATGCTAACTTTGATTGGGAGCACAAATCCCTTTTTCATATGCCCAGAAAACCAAGGCAGCTAAAAAGCTATTATATTCGATATGATGATTGATATTGCAGAGAAGGGATTCGATATAGCTTGGATACCGTCAAGTTATAATGGTACAAATTATGCTTCTGTATTTTCTGTGAAAGCCTGAATAGATTTTGCCCAGAAGCCAGGAATAAAACAAAAAATTATTTGGGTTTATTAACATAAGCGTATTTTTTATAAAGTGAGCGCAATGGTTGAGAGCCATTGCTTTTTATGCTTTAATTTTTTGGTCTATCACCTGGATGTCATGATATATTGCCGCTTTATTGTAAGATTTGTATTACAAAATAATAAATTCTATATTGCGAATTATTAACTAACCTTTTTTTTATGAAAAAACTTTTACAAAGTTTGTTCGTATTGATGCTAGTTGCATTTAGTGCAATGGCACAAGAGCGAACAATTAATGGAACAGTAACATCAACGGAAGATAATATTCCACTTCCTGGTGTAAGTGTTAAAGCCCTGGGATCACAGGCCGTTGCCGTAACAGGCGGAGATGGTAGGTTTACCATTAAGGTAACTACTGCTGTTACATCCATCCAATTTTCATATATTGGATTCACAACTAAAACAATTAATCTTACTTCTTCTAACACGTTAAATGTTGGATTAGCTCCTGACGCTAAGACCCTAACTGATGTTGTTGTGGTTGCGTATGGTACTCAGAAAAAAGAATCGATTACGGGTTCCGTTTCAAGTATTAGTTCAAAAGACCTTGAAAAGAGAACCGTAACCAATATTACAGCATCCTTACAAGGATCGGCTCCGGGTATATCTGTTTTGGCTTCTAATGGCCAGCCAGGTAATAGTTCTGCTATTCGTATTCGGGGTTTTGGTTCTTATTCATCTTCAAACAGTCCGCTTATTGTTTTAGATGGTGCAGTATATGATGGGAGTATTGGAGATATCAATCAGAATGATGTTGAGAGTATTTCGGTATTAAAGGATGCGTCTTCTTCAGCGCTTTATGGTTCAAGAGGAGCTAATGGAGTAATTATCGTTACCACTAAAAGAGGTAAATCGGCAGAACCAGCAATCAATGTTAATTTCAGTCAAGGATGGTCTACCCGTGGAATTCCTGAATATGACCGCTTAGATGCTTTTCAGTATTATCCAGCAGTTTGGCAAGCGATTAAAAATAACCTGATGTTTTCTGCTTCCCCAGTGTTAACTGACGCAGCAGCTTCAACAAAAGCTTCTGCGGATGTTTATACGAACTTGATTTATAATCCGTTCAATGTTCCAGGGGGTCAGATTGTAGGCACTGATGGTATGCTTAATCCTAATGCGTCTTTGTTGTATAATGATTTTGATTGGTATAAACCGTTAGAGCGTACTGGAAAAAGAACCGATGCGAATATTAGCACATCTGGTAGAAGTGAAAAAACAGATTACTTCGTATCTTTAGGCTATTTAAAAGATAGTGGTTTTATTTTAAAGTCTGATTTTGAGCGTTTTAATGCACGTGTAAATGTAAATACCAAGCTTAGATCATGGTTAAAAACAGGCTTGAATTTGTCAGGCGCAATGTCTGATGCCAATACAGCGAGTGATGCTTCTACAGGTAACGGCGCAAGTTTCGTCAATCCATTTTCATTTGCAAGAGGAATTGGCCCAATCTACCCTATACATGCTTTCAATGCAGCTGGGGATCCAATACAGAACTCACTTACAGGCGAACAATGGTATGATTATGGTACCTTCCCTGGTGCTATAAACCGCCCTTCTGGAGCTTCTCCCGGCCGCAACGTTGTGTACGAAACGATGCTTAATGATAATTCTTACAAAAGAAGTCAATTAAGTGCGAGAAGTTATGTTGAGGTGAAATTCTTAAAAGATTTTACTTTCACTCCAACAATTAGCATGGATTTGAGAAACAACAATATTGATCAATTTCAAAATCCAATTGTTGGTGATGGTGCAGGTGCAAACGGAACAAAATCCCAAAGTAATGCTGTAACCAAGTCATACACTTTCAATCAAATCTTAAGTTATAATAAAACAATTGATAAACATACGATCTCAGTATTAGCAGGTCACGAAAATTACTATTTTAAATATAGAATATTTCAGGCTGACAGGTCAAATATGGTTGCTCGTGGTAACACTGAGTTTGCAAACTTTGTTACGGCGACTAGTTCTTCTGGTAGAGAAGATAACGACCGTATTGAGTCATATCTATCTAAAGTTAGTTACAATTACGACGATAAATACTTTATTGACGGGTCGTTAAGACGTGATGGTTCCTCAAGATTTTCTGCTGAACAAAGGTGGGGAACATTTTTCTCAGCTGGTGCTACCTGGGCGATTAAGAAAGAAAACTTCCTAAAGGATGTAAGCTGGTTAGACGATTTAAGGTTAAAAGTGTCTTACGGTCAGGTGGGTAATAATGCTTTACTTGACGGTAGTGGAAATAACAGGTATTATGGTGATAGAGCCTTTTTTGACTTAGGTTCGAACAGTAATACTGAAGGTGGTGTTTTATTGGCTTCTATTGCTACACCTAATCTAACCTGGGAAAAACAAAACACGCTAAATACAGGAATTTCATTCTCATTCTTTGGCAGAAGATTATATGGTGAATTAGAGTACTACAACAAACAGGTAGATGATTTAATTTTCAGTGTTCCTCAGCCTTTATCGGCAGCTGTTACCAGTGTTTACCGTAATATAGGTGCAATGTATAACAGAGGTGTTGAGCTTCAATTAGGTAGCGACATTATTCGTGAACAGGATTTTACCTGGGGTTTAATTACCAACTGGAGTATTTTGAAAAATAAAATCACAAAACTTCCGGATGAGACGCCATTCATTATTAGTGGAACCAAAAGAAGAGAAGTAGGCCATGGTATTTACGATTACTGGTTAAGACAATACGCTGGAGTAGATCCTTCAGATGGTTCAGCGCTATATCTCCCTGCTGATGGTACACTTGCTGCAAACATGCGTACGGTAAACGGTGTTCAATATGTAACCAATCAGTCGTTTGCGAAATTTGATTATTCAGGTACAGCAATTCCAGACTTGATGGGCTCTTTTGTAAATACATTCACTTATAAAGACTTGTCATTCTCGTTCATGATAAATTACCAAATTGGCGGCAAGGCTTATGATTCAATTTATCAGGGCTTAATGAGTACTGGCTCTTATGGTGGTGCATTACATCAGGATATATTAAATTCCTGGACTCCAGCAAACAATACCTCAAATACACCAAGAGCTGATTTTGGCGCTACAGCAAATACTAATGCTACATCTAACAGATGGTTAATTGATGCTTCTTACTGGAGTTTACGTAACGTTAATCTATCTTACAGTCTGCCTAAAGCCTGGTTAAACAAAATTAAAGTGCCAAGTGCGCGTATTTTTGCAACTGGCGAAAATTTATACCTGCATTCAAAAAGAAAAGGACTAAATCCTTCTGAATCTTTTGACGGTACAAATGCTAATACTTATCCACAAAGTAGAAACTTTAGTGTGGGTATTAACTTAACGTTATAATCTTTAAAATTAGTGTAGAAAGAGATATGAAAAAGCTTTTAATATTAACCAGCTTAGTGGTAGCTTTAATAGCTCCAGGCTGTAAAAAAGAATACCTTGAAACCAAACCAACCGATCAGATTGCTTTGGAAGAGGTATTCACCTCAACAACAAACGCAAGTGCTGTAATCAATGGTGTTTATGCCTACATGAATACAAGAACTACTACTACTACCTCAAATGCACAAGGCAAGCCCGGTGTTGGTGGTATTTTATTAGGCATTGATTTTATGGGAGAAGATTTGCATCAGGCAGCAGCCACATGGTTTACCTCAACAGGTGAGGGTAACTATGTAGCGCCACGTACTGATACCCATGCAAGTAACTTGTACTATTACCGCACGTTTTACCGGATGATTAATAATGCTAATTATGTGTTGGATAATATCGATTTACCAACTGTAACAGGATTAGATTCAGAGAAGAGTAGATTGAAGGCAGAAGCTTTAACCATAAGAGCTTATGCCTACTCGTATTTGGTTCAATTTTACGGAACAAGGTACAATGCTGCAGCAAAGCCGAATGTTCAATTGGGCGTGCCTTTAGTGTTAACTACTGCCGATATTATTAAGCCACGTGCAACTGTTGAAGATGTTTATAATCAGATAATTGCTGATTTGGATAAAGCAATTGCATTAAACTCGACTACCAAAGCAAACAAAACGCATGCTGATGTTTGGGTAGCCAAGGGCTTGAGAGCAAGAGTTGCCCTAACTATGCAAGATTATCCAAATGCGATCAAATATGCGAAGGATGTGATTGATGGTGGTAAATACCCATTAATGAGTCAGGCCGATTACCAAAGTGGTTTTAACAATAACGGGTTATCTGAATTTATGTGGTGTGCAATGCCTACCACTGAGCAAGGAGATACATTTGGATCATTCTACGCGCAAATTGCATACAATGCAAACTCCACTTATATGCGCGGTACACCAAAAATGATTAACTCGAACTTATATAATTTAATTTCTGCAACTGATGTGAGAAAGAAAATGTGGGAACCAGCTCCAACGGCAGCCAATTTTCCATTGCCTACTACTGCATTTACCAGAAGACCTTATATGAGTAGAAAGTTCTCGGTTAAAACAGTTGGTGATCCTTCTTTAGGTGATACGCCATGGATGAGAAGTGCCGAGATGCATTTGATTCTTGCCGAAGCTTATGCAAGAAGTAGTCAGGATGGATTGGCACAAGCAGCTTTATTCGCTTTGGTTTCGAAAAGAGATCTAGCTGCAGTTCAAAGCACCAAAACGGGGACTGCACTTGTTGATGAGATCATGGTAAATCGTAGAGTAGAACTTTGGGGTGAAGGTTTTAGATATTTAGATTTAAAACGTCTAAACTTACCTTTAGATAGAACTATAACCAATGTTCCCAACTATGTTGGTACATCAGTAGCAAATCTTTTAACTATACCAGCAGGCGACGTTAAATTTTTATTCTTAATCCCACGTGATGAGTTGAATGCAAATCCTGCAATTCCACCAAGCGCACAGAATCCTTAAGATTTATAATAATATTTTATTCAAGGGGCCATTTTTATGGCCCCTTTTTTGTTTTTATGGAGGTGGTTGTTCTCTACAACACTATCTATTATATGAAGCTGGCTGTCGGCTCATCATTTTTTGTGTCGAATCTGTCTCTAATCCTATTTTAATGTATTTGTATCTTATTTGTTTGAATTAATTTCTTTAATTCCGTAGTTTTCTGGTCTTTTTCTTTGTTTGGTGCTCATTATGGCATATTTTACTATAGTTTTTATCCCGCAGCTATGGTTTTTGTGAAATTTTAGGTAACATTTTTTTGCGTGTAAAATTTGCATTACACAATACTTAGTTTTATATTGACAGCTTATTAACCTGAAACTAAACTAATTCATGAAAAGACTCCAACCGGAGTTGTTCGTTTTGTTGTTTGTTGCAACCGGAGCAATAACGCAATATAGAACAACTATTAGCCCAATTGCGGCCAGAGAAGATCCGTACTCTTTTTATTAACAATTAATAATTCGACTATTAAATGTAAAACAGACATTTTAAGTATGTATTATATTAATTTTTATAGCTTATAAATTATATGCTTGTAATAATAGTTAATAGTCGTTTAAGAAACATTTTTCACTCAAAAAACAGATAACAAAAACTAAAAATTTTTAAAACTATCATTAACTAAACTAAAATTTCTTATGAAAAAACTTCTACAAAGTTTGTTCATATTGCTATTTATTGCAGGTACTGCAATAGCGCAAGATCGAACAATCACAGGGACAGTTACGGGTCAGGAAGATGGGTTTCCCCTACCAGGCGTAAGTGTTAAAATTAAGGGTGCAGCAGGTGGAACGATAACCGGCGCCGATGGCAAGTATAGCATTCGTGTTTCGGGCAAAGCTACAGCACTTGAGTTTTCATTTATCGGCTACTTAAGCCAATCTAAAGCCGTTGGTGCAGGAAGCACAATTAATGTTGCTTTAGTAAGCGATTCTAAAACATTATCCGATGTGGTGGTTACCGGTTACGGGGTAACTAAAAAGAGAGACTTTACTGGTTCTGCTGCAAGCGTGAAGGGCGAAGATTTGAAGGATAAACCTGTTCAAAGTTTTGTTCAGGGTTTAACCGGACAAGCTGCAGGGGTAAGTATTATTCAACCCAATGGTTTGCTAAATAACCCACCGGTTATTCGGGTAAGGGGTGTGAGTTCGATCTCATTAAGCTCATTCCCATTAGTTGTGGTAGATGGTATTCCTTTTCCAACCAGCGATGCATCTGCAAACTCTGCTACCAACAACCCACTTGGCGATATCAATCCGGCAGATATTGAAACGATCGATATCTTAAAAGATGCGGCTTCTACGGCACTTTATGGTTCGAGAGCTGCAGCGGGTGTATTGGTAATTACCACCAAGAAAGGAAAAAGCGGTGATGCTAAAATTACTTATGATGGATGGTATGGCGTGAATAACGCTGTACGCCTGCCTGATCTATTAAATGCGCAACAATACATGGATAGCAAGAATACAGCCATTGCAAATGCCCTGGTACTAAATCCTAACGCAGTACCGGCATCGCAAAGAGATGCGAATAACAAAAGTTTCTTTCCAAGTTATAATGCTGATGGATCGTTAGTTGATACCAAATGGTACGATGAGGTTTACAGAACGGCACAATCGCAAAACCATAACGTAACTTTAAGCGGTGGTACAGCAAAAACAACTTATTATTTATCAGGAGGGCTTTCTGATCAGGATGGTTTTCTTAAAAATAATACTTTCAAAAGATATTCTGCCCGTATAAACGCTACGCATAAAGCTACCGATTGGTTAAGCTTAAGCATGAACGTTAACTACAACAACAGTATAAACAGGGCGCCTAATAGCGGCTCAGCTCCTGGCGCCGCCTTTAACTCATCAGGTTTGGGGCGTATTGCTATTGCCATTGCTCCAAACGTACCGGTTTATAATGCTGCAGGTGGTTATAACATCTCGGCCAATAACGTAGGTAATGCGGCCAACCTGATTACCAGTACCTGGGCACACCCAACAGTGCTGATTGACAAAGATGTTAACAGCTCGGAAAATAACAGGTTCTTAACTAATTTAGGAGCAGATTTTAAAATTATTGATGGTTTAAACTTCAGGTCTAATTTCTCGTGGGAAAGAGCCAATACCGAAAATATTCAGTTCTGGAATCCACTTCAGGGGGATGGATATTCGTTTAATGGTTATGCCTATAACAATACTGCCCGTAGAAATAACTGGAACTGGATTAACACTTTACAATACCAAAAATCATTTGACGGTGTACACAATTTAAACCTGACTATCGGTAGCGACGTTCAAAATACCAGGACAGAAAACTGGGGTGCTATCCGTCAGGGATTGGGTGATCCTACTTTCTTCGATCAGTTTCAGGGTACATTTACCACAAACGTACCTGGCGGTAACAGTATCAACGAAATTGCATTTCAGGCTTACCTGGCAAGTGCAAGTTATAACTACAAAGGAAAATATTATATCAGTGGTAACTTCAGAAGAGACGGAAACTCAGCATTATCTTCTGATAATAAATGGGGTAACTTTGGTGGCGGATCTGTAGGATGGACCATCTCAGAAGAAGATTTCTTTAAAAACTCGGCACTAGGTAAAACTGTAAATTCGTTAAGAATCAGGGCAAGTTACGGTCGCGTAGGTAATGCAAATGTACCTGCATACAGCGAATATACTACTTACAGTCCCGGACTTTACGGTGTAACGCCTTTTGCATGGATTTTTGGTCAGGCGGGTAACAAAGAGCTGAAATGGGAAACCAGTAACCAGCTTGATTTTGGGTTAAACCTTGCCTTGTTCAATAACCGATTAACTTTTGAGGCCGATTATTTCAAGAAAGACATCAATAACTTATTGTTGAACGTACCTCAGGCTTTATCGAAAGGTATTCCGAACGATCCGGCCGGAACTATTCTTGCCAATGTTGGCTCGATGTACAATAAAGGCTTTGAGTTTGCATTAGGTGGTACACCTGTTAAGACAGAAAAGTTTTCGTGGACAGCCAATTTAAATTTTACCACAATTAAAAACGAAGTAACTGCTTTAGATCCTAATGTATCGCAAATTATTGGTACAACGGGAGGTTTAGAATCTGCAAGTGTTACAAGGGTTGGCGAATCAATCGGTAGTATTTATGCCGTTAAAACAAATGGTGTAAATCCGGCAAACGGACGCAGAATTTACATTAATGCTGCCGGACGTGAAGTTCAATACCAACATTTTGGTGGAGCTAATGCCTGGACTTACCTGGATGGAACGGCTGCACCATCTCCGGCTGGCGATGCTCAGGTAATTGGCGGAACTTTACCTAAATGGTATGGCGGTTTCAATAACACTTTAAACTATGGTAATTTCGATTTAAACTTCATGTTTACTTTCTCTGGTGGAAACTACATCTACAACGGTTCTCGAGCCGGTTTGTTAGATCAACGTGTTTGGAACAACTCAACAGAAGTTTTAAACGCCTGGACAACCCCAGGCCAGCAAACCAATATTCCAAGGGTAGTTTATGGCGATAACGTTTCAAACGGATCTTCATTTGCTATTGATGCGAACGTAGAGAAGGGCGATTTCTTACGTTTACAGGCAGCAACTTTGGGTTACCGCATTCCAAAAAGTGTTTTTGGTAAATCAGGTATAAACAGTGTGCGCGTTTACGCATCTGTAAATAATGCATTCCTGATTACCAACTATACTGGTGTGGATCCGGAAATATCAACCAATGGTAACAGCAACTTGGCAAGTGGTGTAGAGCGTAACTCTATCCCTCAGGGCAGGTCGTTTACATTTGGTATTAGTTTAGGTTTATAATATTAATAATCATATCCATGAAATTATTTCATATCAAAACATATAAATTGAAGTTGGCTACAGCAGCTATACTTGCAATTCCCTTAGTTGGAAGTATAGCTTCCTGCAAGAAAGAATTTTTAGAAAAGACTCCCGAACTTACCCTTCCCGATCAGGAAGCATTTGCTAACCCTACCCGGATTTTAGGACAGGTAAACGGCTTATATGTATCATCTAAATCTGGTTCTTTGTTTGGTGGCCGTTATCTGATCTACAACGATATCAGGGCAGAGGAATTTGTAAACAGGACCGGTAATGGCGTTACAGGTTATGATGTTTATCAGGGTACCAATAACTCAACCAATACCTATGTGGCGAGTTTCTTTTCGCAGGCCTATTTAACCATTAACAGGGCAAACCTTTTTCTGGATGGGCTGGCTAAAAATAGTACGGTTTTAACTCCGGCAATAAATGCGAACTATGCCGGCGAGGCTAAATTTGTTAGGGCGTTAAACTATTTCGCGCTGATACAAATTTTTGCAAAACCTTATATCGCTGATAATGGCACTTCAAGAGGTTTGCCGCTTCGTTTAACACCAGAAACATCATTGGCCAATAATGCACTTAAAAGCAGTACTGTTGCAGCAATTTACGCGCAAATCATTAAGGATCTTGATGAAGCTGAGACAGGCTTACCTGATACGTACAGCACTCCATTATTGCGCACTACGCGTGCACACAAAAATAGTGCTATTGCCCTAAAAACCCGCGTGTATTTAGCCATGGGTAACTATGCTAAGGTATTAGAAGAAGGTAATAAACTGGTTCCGCAAATTGCGCCTTTTACCAATTCGGCCAGAACGGCCCATGCCTTGCAGCCAAGTGTTGTTAGTGTTTTTCAGGCACCGTTTACTACTTCCGAATCGATATTCTCGTTCCCGATGGCCGATACCAATGCCCCTGGTACACAAAATCAACTTGGTTATTACTATAGCTGGGCTGGAAACGGAAATCTGGAGTATTCATTAAACAAAACCGGAGCTGGTATTTATGCCGATGTGGCATGGCCAACCTCTGATGCCAGAAAATCGCTTTTAACACAAGATGCAACCATTTCTGGTGTATTGCATTCTTACCCAATTAAATATGGTGCGGTATCGCCATTTACTGATTTTGTTCCAATTATCCGCTATGCCGAAGTATTGTTAAACGTTGCCGAAGCAGAAGCATTAGCCCCAGGAGGTAACCTGATACGTTCGAAAGCTTTATTGCAAGCCGTTCGTACACGTTCTGATGCCGGTTTTGTATATGGTGTATTAGTGACGCCAGCGGCATTGGAAGCAGCAATTTTAAAAGAAAGAAGAATTGAGCTTTTGGCTGAAGGTTTCAGGTATAATGATTTAGCGAGGAAAGCTGCACCACTTCCATCATTTGGAGCTGGTACCTCAATTCCCCTTGCCGATCAGCGTTATACTTTCCCCATTCCTATAGGCGAGTTAAACACCAACCCATTGGTAAACACATTTTAAGCTAATATCCTTATAAAAAAGGGTTCGGAAAAATTAATCTCCGAACCCTTTTTTATAATGCATGCTGGACTATAACCCAACTATTTCTTATCCACACTATACTTGCCCGGACCAATAAAAATAAGACTGAAAAATACAATGCCCATTTCTATGGCGTGGCTGGCGCCTCCCAAACCGTCGCCTTTACCAAAATGAACCAGAGCGGCTATAATCATCGTAAATACCAGTAAAATACAGGCCGGGCGATAAAACAACCCTACTATCAGCAGAAAACCACCAAAGGTTTCGGTAGCTGCTGCCATAAAGCCCCAGAATATAGGTAAGAAATTAATCCCGATAACCTTCATGCTGCCGCCTAAGCCTGTCCAACCATCTGGTCCGCCGGCCAGTTTCGGAAAACCGTGTATAATAAACATCACCCCGATACCAAGGCGTAAAAGTAAAATTCCCGTGTTTCTGTACTTTCCTAAATTATCTAAAATAGCCATCTTATAAATATGTAAATTGAACGTTGTTTGTTTCTGCTTTTAGTTCTACCTCTGCTCCTAAAACCATACTGAGGTTATTATTAATGTGCCCAGTTGGGAAATTAAAGCAAACCGGGTAATCGTATTCCTTTACAATATCCCATATTACCTCATCGGCTGTTTGTCCGAACGAGATCTTTTCCTCTGCGATTTCGTTAAAGGCCCCTACAATCAAACCTTTCAGGTTTTTCAGTTTACCTGCCCTTTTCAGCATGCGCAACATCCGGTCGATGCTGTATTCGTGTTCCCCTATATCTTCAAGGAAAAGGATTTTGCCATCATAATCCATTTCTGAAACCGAACCCTGCATCATGGCCAGTAAGGTTAAATTACCGCCAATTAAAATACCATCAGCTACTCCTGCCCTGTTTTTAAAGGTGCTTTGATAGGTATATTGTTGTTTCCCGCCAAATAAAGAATTCTGCAAAGCAAGTAATGCCGCTTCTGTCGAATCATCAAAAGTATAAGGCATTTGAGCATGGATACATTGCGTATTGCTTTGGGCAATCAGGTGCGAAAGCAGTACCGTAATATCGCTAAAACCAACAACCCATTTCGGGTGCTGATCAAAAGTGCTAAAATCAAGTTCATCGATAATCCGGATGGTACCATAACCACCACGGCCTGCAATAATGGCTTTGATGGATGGATCGTCTAAAAAACGCTGAATATCTTTAGCCCTTAATTTGTCGGTACCGGCAAACTGGTGATGGCTGGCATATACGCTGTCGCCCAAAATAACTTCCAGTCCCCAGCTTTCTAAAAGCGCTATGGCATGGTCAATTGGTTTGGGTAATTTCTTTGCCGGACAAACCAAGGCAATCTTATCTCCTTTTTTTAAATACGGGGGCTGCTTAATCATCTTCAAAACACTTATCTTTGCCAAATTAATAAAAATTGTTTTGGATAATAGTAAAATAAAAAGATATACCGTAACCGCGGCACTTCCATACACTAATGGACCGGTTCATATTGGGCACCTTGCCGGTGTTTACATTCCGGCCGATATTTATGCCCGTTACCTGCGGTCGAATAAACGCGATGTAAAGTTCATTTGTGGATCTGACGAAAACGGCGTACCCATTACTTTAAAGGCCAAAAGAGAAGGTATTACCCCTCAGGAAGTAGTAGATAAGTATCACAAAATTATTGGCGATTCGTTTAAGGAGTTCGGTGTTTCTTTCGATATTTACCACCGTACCTCATCTCTTACGCACCATCAAACTGCGGCCGATTTCTTCGAAACGCTTTACAAAAAAGGAGTTTTTACTGAAGAAATTACCGAGCAATATTACGATGCTACGGCAAAGCAGTTTTTGGCCGACCGTTACATTACCGGTACCTGCCCTAAGTGCGGTAACGAAAATGCTTATGGCGATCAGTGCGAAAACTGTGGTTCTACGCTTAATGCTACCGATTTAATTAACCCTAAATCGACCCTTTCGGGCGATAAACCCATTTTAAAGGAAACCAAAAACTGGTTTCTGCCCTTAGATCAGTACGAAGAACGCTTAAGAACGTATATAGAAAGCCATAAAGAATGGCGTCCGAATGTTTACGGACAATGTCATAGCTGGTTGAATGCAGGCTTACAGCCGAGAGCCATGACCCGCGATTTAGAGTGGGGCGTACGTGTTCCATTGCGTGATGCTGAAGGTAAAGTGCTTTATGTATGGTTCGATGCCCCGATAGGTTATATTTCGGCCACTAAAGAGCTTTGTAACTATGCCAAACTGGATGTTTGGAATCCTAAAGCAGAAGAATACTACATTAGCAGCTACGAAAACGATAAATGCGGTTGGGAAGAATACTGGAAAAGTGATGAAACCAAACTGGTACACTTTATCGGTAAAGATAATATCGTTTTCCACTGTATTATTTTCCCGGCGATGTTAATGGCCCATGGCGAATATACCCTGGCTGATAATGTACCAGCTAACGAGTTTTTAAACCTCGAAGGCCAAAAAATATCGACTTCTAAAAACTGGGCGGTATGGTTAAACGAATATTTAAGAGAGTTTGAAGGGCAGCAGGATGTTTTGCGTTACGTATTAACCGCTACTGCACCCGAAACGAAGGATAACGATTTTACCTGGAAAGATTTTCAGGCCAGAAACAACAACGAACTGGTAGCCATACTGGGTAACTTTGTAAACCGTGTAGTGGTACTCACTCATAAGTATTTTGGAGGTTCAGTACCTACCTGCATGGAAATTACACCAGTAGATCAGGCGGTTATTGATGAATTGGCAGGTTATCCGGCTAAAATATCGGCTTCTATCGAAAATTACCGTTTCAGAGAGGCTTTAGCCGAAGTGATGAACGTAGCCCGTTTAGGTAATAAATACCTGGCCGAAACCGAGCCCTGGAAACTGATTAAAACCGACGAAGATCGGGTTAGGACGATTTTGAATATTGCCTTGCAAATTGCTTCCAATATCCAGATTTTAATCGAGCCGTTCTTACCTTTTACAGCCGAAAAGCTAATGAGAATGCTTAAAAACGGTGGCCACGACTGGGAAGATGCCGGATCAGTTACTTTGCTTAAACGCGGTCATGAAATTGGTGAGGCTATTTTATTGTTCGATAAAATAGAAGATGCAGCTATCGATTTCCAGATCGAGAAGTTAAACCAGAGTAAAGCCAGCAATGCTGCGGCTACGGCTGTTGCGGTACCAGCTAAAGAGAATATCCAGTTCGATGATTTCTCTGCTATGGATATCCGTGTAGCCACTATTGTAGCCGCCGAAAAGGTAGAAAAAACCAAAAAGCTGTTAAAGCTGACTGTTAATACTGGTATTGACGAACGTATAGTTGTATCGGGCATAGCTGAATATTATAAACCCGAAGATATTGTTGGTAAGCAGGTAAGCATGATTGTTAACCTGGCACCACGCGAAATTAAAGGGATTTTATCGCAGGGCATGATCTTAATGGCCGAAAATGCCGAAGGTAAGTTAACTTTCGTAGCACCAGCCGAAAAGTTTCAGGAAGGTAGCGTAATTAGATAAGTTCGGTATCCGTATATTTCATTATGATAGCCGTTATCTCGACTGGAGCGCAGCGAAACGGAGAGATCTTTAAAATAGATTTAGCTTCGCTGAGCACTGCTTGGTTCTCGAATCCGTTGCACTTCGCTCGAAATGACGATAAATCTTGTCGTTGACCATAAAGCCGTACCAACATAGAATCTTTGTATTAAACAGGAATTAGGAAGGCATTTTGAGGGGGATTTATCAGTGCCAAAGCAGAAAAGCTCCAATAAGTTTGAGTCTTCAATGCCGCCAAACATTTTGAAATATACCCATGTCAGGTAAAAAGTTTTATTATATTTGCGCCGTTGTTCAATAACAGTACTGGCCCCGTAGTTCAACGGATAGAATAGAAGTTTCCTAAACTTTAGATAGCAGTTCGATTCTGCTCGGGGCTACCATAGTGGGCAAATCAAATTTTTGTTTGGTTTGCCCCTTTTTTTGCCCTCAAATGCAGCCTTTTAAGTGCCTAGAACGCGCACTGCCTCGTTCATTCGAACAGTTCGATGTTGTGTGCCGTCAAAAGTGAGTTTTTGTGGATAAATCGAACTGATTAATCGTCTTTTACCTGCTGAATCTGCCTCTAAATATGTTTCGTGAAGGTTTTTGAGCAATCCGGTAGCTTTACCTATTAATTGAATAATATTCTCTTTTCCCCTGGATAAATTGATAAGCCTGTTTTCCAGAATCAGGATATTTTTCTCACAGTCCGATTTGATTTTCCTGTACTCAAAATCAAGGATTACATCATTGAGCATCTTGTCTCTGGCTTTAGAAAACCTAATATTAAAATCTTCCAATTGTTTTTTTACACTAGCCAATTCATTGTTATCTTCACTTGAAACATATTGATATACCTGTTTCAAGATCATAGCATAAGCTTCATGCAAGACCGGATCTATAGTATATTTTTTCAACTCCTCTATAAATAGCTTATTGACTTTTTCGGCATTATATCTCACCCCGCATTTGGCAATGCAATGATAATAATGGTAGTAATTATTATAGCCTTTTGAGGCACTGCCTGATAGCATAGAGCCGCATTCTGGACATATCAGAAATCCTCGCAGGGGAAGCATATCCGGAGAACATATCGTTGTTTTCTTGGGTTTATTTCTACCATTCAAAACATCCATTACTTTATAAAAAAGCCCTTCAGATATAATAGCTTCATGCTGACCTTTAGCCGTGTGAGCTTCCTCCTCTTTATATTTTGCGATTGGTATTCTGCCGCAATAAATAGGATTTCTTATTATCTGCCAAAAGTTTTTCCTGCCAGTCTTAAGCCCTTTTTCTGAGGCAGCCCTCCAAATCTGGTCAATTAACCATTTGCCAGTAGACAGCTCTTCATAAGCCCACCTCATCAATGATGCCTGAGGGGTTGCTCGATGGCTTGCGGTTCAATTCCAAGACCATCTAAAATTTTAATCATCTGATAGGCATCTCCTGCGTTTCTACTAAACCTATCCCATTTGGTGAAAAGAACCAGATCGGTTTGCCCTCTTTTTTTCTTTAGCTCAGCTAATAATTTTTGCCATGCAGGTCTAATAAAGGTTTTTGTAGAATGATCTTCAAAAACAACCTTTCTAACTTTAATGTCCCTTGCAAAACAATACTTTTGAAGTACCTCTTCCTGGTTACGCTGAGAATATCCTTTATCGGCCTGTTCATCAGTACTTATCCTTATATATAAATCTGCTGTAATCATTCTTTTAAAACTTGCTCTATTTCCAATATAGCTAAAATATATAGCAAATCCAAGACCTCTTTCGCTTGATTTACAGATAGTTTTACACCATTTTTCTTTAGCATTTCGATTAATTTTTCAGGAGGAATTCGGACTATTGGAAGATTTCTCATACGTAGTAGTAAAGCCTAAAAGTAGGGACACGATCTTTCCAGTTTTATAGGAAAAAGAGACCTTTGCGATTAGTATTAACCTCCCCATTACCAATACCGCAGTTATTGTTTTAGATTTTCTCCCTTTTTTACTGCTTTTATCTAGCTAAATCTTTTTTATCAGATGTTAATAAAATTGTTACTGCTGTTTCCTGAACATGAATACCTTGTAGCTCTCAAGTGGGCTTATAGATAATGTAGAATCTGTCGTTCCATTTAGCAAATAGCAGTTGTTCTTGGACGAATCTGCCGGAAAGCTCAACTTTAGATATTCAGTAGTCTGATCAATAGGAACAATTACGCCACATTGTGGTGTGGTATTAGAAATAGAATAATTAGATGTGTCCGAGGATGATCCAACGTATCTTTCAATGCATGTGCCGTTGCTCAAAAATATGAACTGCCAATTTTCATCCTCTTCAGATTTCCAAGAGCCTACAACATTGCTAAAATTCATTTTTTTCCCAATGTTTCCTGGATTCTGATCGACAGGGGACTGACGATATACTTTGACAGGGGGCTGCGATTCTGTTAATTTTTCTGGTGGCTTTCCACTTTTATAGGAAAAAGAGAACTTTGCTATTAGTATTAAGCAAGACATTGCCAATGCTAAGATTATTGTTTTTGATTTCATCTTATTTATTTTAATCACAATCCACATTTTGTTTTACCGAGTTAAATTTTGACTTACGGTCGGATAACCCGTTTTTACCACCATTAATTTTTTTTGTCACTGCATCAACAGAAGTCTTGTTATTGACATCCATTCTGTCCAAAACCTTTGATTTGAAAGCCCATAGGGCACTTTCGATAGCAAGTATAGGATCGGAAGCTACTTGATCTGGGTCACTCATAATGTCTATTTCATCGTCATTTTGAGCGTTGTAAAAATCCTCAAAAGCCTGGTAATTGGCTCTTCCCGTCAGCTGCATAGCTCCTCTTCCTCTATATTTGTAACCATCTCCTGGTTCATTGTTGCCATTAATTTTTACTACCTCCAAAGCTGTAAACTATTTTCAGTATCGGACAAAATGATAGCTGAATATAATGATGGTAAAATAGAATTGATTGATTAAATGGCTGAAATAATTGTGATTGCCGGACCACCAGGAATTGGTAAAACTTCAGCATCAGAATCTATTTTAGTGAACGGTGAGCTATATCTTAATCAAGACTATTTTTACCTAAAATATAGGGAACAAAATAACTCCGACCCTGACAAAGCTGGAAGTGACAAGTTTAAAAAAGAAATATTTGAAGGCTTTTAGGCTAACACAATTCGCCAGCACAGTAGCAGCTCAATCGAGTCAGAGACTCGTATCTATTAGCTAATCCGTAGAACTCCTACGGAACTCTACGGACAGTTGGTTCATATACATAAAAAGATTATTTAGAAACCTTTAAAGGGAAATACAGAGAGTTTTATGTTATTTAGTAATATGATTAAAACCTTCTCATTTTTACTCTTTTCGCTTACAGTTTTTATTTCATTCTCTGGATGTAAATACGGTAAGGCACACATTCAGAAGCAGGATATTAAAGAATTCGAAGGAATAATAACTTACCACGAAATTTTAAAAAACAGAGATAGCTTATTGAATGTGGACGATACGGTAAAAGTCTTCTATGCTCATGGAAATTATGTTGGTGTACACTCAGAAGGATCGGAAAAGTTCCATTTGGTTAAAGATTATTATTTTGAAGATAAGCCTTTAAGGCTATTACTTTTTAACAACTCAGATACACTGTATCAAATGAGTTTAAATTTTCCAATCGAAAAACTGGAGCGTTTCAAAGTAACCAAAATAAACAATCAGGTACTTTCAAAGCAATGCGAACGCATTGATCTCAACACCAGTTATGCAGAAAATGATTCTGTTACATACTCAGATTTTAGTTTCATATTTTCAAGGGGTTATTTAAATGTCAAGAAAGAACATTTCAAGAACTGGAATCTTGGGTACTTTAATAAAGTTGTAAATGAATGTGGAACACTCTACTTAAGTTTTAAAGCAGTTCATTTTGACAGTTCGTATAAGAATATCTTATCAGTTAAAACCTACGACATTATATCTGTAAAAGAACAACCTGTAGATCCTAAAATATTTGAAATAGATCCCTCAAAGATTAAATCGCTAAATAATAGGTAAGTGCCAAACGATGTTAATCAAACTGGAAAATATATGCACTTGGCGATTATCACCTTCAATAGTATCTCAATCAGGCCAGAGACTCGTATCTATTAGTTAATCCGTAGAACTCCTGTGGAACTCTACGGACAATTGGTGACTAGTGCTTTTCATCTTCAATTGATGTTTTAAGCTTTAGCAATTCTTCTTTTGTAAACTTCCCTGCCAGGCTTATTTTGTTTCCTGAAAATTCACCAAAGATGGTTACGACTTGAATAAGTTTGTTATTTATTATAAGTCCCATTTGCCTATTCGTATTAAAACCCGAGGATAATGATCCAAGTTTTGAACTTGCATCACTATCTAAGGTGAAGTTTAATATTGGATTATTCCTGTTGCCATATCTTTCCATGGCGACCTCCATATGTGCTATACTTTTTACCGATATAAATATCTCCTTTTCAATCATATAGACTTTATCAGATTTATTCAATTTAATTGAAGTAGAAGTTTTATTATCCGTTATCAGGTACCATCCAGATTGTAACTTGTTTTTAGGAACGTCACTTAGGGCATTACCAAAAGAGATAATTAGAATTAAGATAGTGTTTACGAGAGCTTTCATAAGCCGAGTACAGTTAGTTAGGAATGTTTATAATGGTATACTTTACAAACCCCACTAGCGTGTAGCATCGCAAACACCCTTAAAATAACCCACAGATTCAGCTATTCCTGCTAATGGGTCTTTCATGTCTTTTTCGTATTCTAAACTACATGAACCTTTATAATTAACTTTTCTCAGCATTCTTACAAAGGCGGGGATATCAATTACACCGCGACCGAGTTCGCAAGTAGTACCTTCGTTTGTGGCTGCGGTTACATTCTTTAAATGCATATCAAAAATCCGTTTCGAGAACTTCTGAAGGTCTGCAACCGAATCCCGCCCGTCTCTTTTGTTATGCCCCATATCAAAGCAGATCCCCACACGTTGATCGAGGTTTTTAATCAGGTTATAAATGCTTTCTGCATTGGGATATAGTTTATCCTGGGGACCATGGTTATGAATGGCATAGCGAATATTGTATTCTTTTGTCTTTTGGGCAACATATTCCAGGTCGGCATGGGCCGGAATTCCGATCAGCAAATCGACACCTACCCGTTTGGCATAATCGAATGCATTATCAATCTCTTCTTTGTTCTTGGTGTATATGGGCCCAACGGCATATCCTACCACGTTATTGTCTTTAAGTTTAGCGTGAAAGGCTGCAATTTCTGCTGCTGTACTTTTAAAAGGCAAATGAAAATCTTTAATACAGAGGTATCGCACATCAACCTTTTTCATCATCTTAAGCGATTCTTCCAGGTTAAAATTCAGAAAGCTATAGCCCGCAATAGCTAATTTAAAACTGTCTTCCCCAGCCGCACTGTGGCTATCGGGTTCAGCGAAAACAGAGGGGATGTTGATTAGTGTTGCTGCAGTTATGCCTAATATTCCTTTTTGTAAAAAAAATCTTCTTGTTGTCATCTTAAAATTTTATCAGTTCATTAAAGTTAAGATAAATTGATATAGTTGAGCTTCACCGAAGGAAATGTTACAAAGTTGGTTCATTAGTGGGGATGTTTGATAGTTAATGGCTCATGGTTAATGGCCAATAGTTCAAAGCCCCATCATCCATCTTCCCTTTTCCATCCCTTAGCCTAGTACACTGCGTTCTCTCCGCTCAAACTATGCCATACGCCATCTTCGCCTTTAAACTCTAATTTGAGGCTATTATTGGTGCCTTTTAAGGCATAAATGCTAAGCGGATGATAACCTGCTTCAAGGCTAACTGTTTTTTCGATTTCCTTACCGCTGGTATAACCAAAATCGGCATCCAGCAGGTTAATCTGGTGGAGCTTTACAAAAGCTTTGCCTGCTGTACTTAACCTAAAGGTGTAAGTGCCTTTTTTATCGATCTTAAACAGGGTTTGATATTGAATCATTCCTTTATTTTTAGCCGTAACGGTAGCCAGCGATTGAACTACTCCGCTTGCTGCGGGTTTCGATTGGTTTGAAACCGATACATAGTGGAAGTTGCCCGGGAAGAACGACCATTTTAAACCTGGTTTGGTACTTTTAGGCATTTGTACACCCGGAATGGCAATACTATCATAAGGGCGTTTCGCTTCCTGATCCATCATCCGCAATTGTAGTGCCCTGTTACGGAACTGGTTCTGTAGCCCGCTTAAATCTGTATTTTTAGCCAGGTTATTGGTCTGTTTAGGGTCTTTAACCACATTGTAGATTTCAAAATCATCGGCTGCCGATTTAATGTTGTAGCGTACACCTACTAAATCGCCAATTCTTACCATCTGCATCTGGTTGCGTTTGCGGCTGGCATGGTTAGCTTCGAACTGACTAAATGCAGGGGTGCTGCCCGACTCGAAATACTCTACATATACGTTGCCTGCTATTTGTTTGCCCGCATTGGTTAAAGATGGCACCAGCGATACACCGGTAACGCGCGCCGGAATGGGCGCTCCTGCAGCATCTGCAAAAGTAGGTAACCAATCTGATAGCATAGAGGGGATATTCACCACCTTACCCGCTGGGATACGTTTAGGCCAGGCAATAACCGAAGGCATACGCAAACCACCTTCCCAGCAATCGCGTTTTATGCCATCAAAAGGGCCGTAGCTCTCAAAAAAAGTAGGGTGGTTAGGCACATATTGCTTAGGCAGGTACGATTCTATCGATGGGCCATTATCAGAGGTAAACACGATAATGGTATTGTCGGCGATTTTAAGGTCTGATAGTAAGGCACGGATATCACCTATTGCATCGTCCAATCGCCTTACAGCCGTTGCATATCTTTTATAGGTATCTGGCCAGGGCTTATTTGGGGTACCCGGATCGCGGTCATCATCGTAAGTGGCATTAGCATAATCGGGATGGGTATAGCTATCGACCGTACCCGAAGCCGAATTAATCATATTCCCTTTCTGGTTAAGCCATTGCAAACCGCCATTCAGGCCTCCTCCTTTGGGGTAGCTTTGTGTGGGCAGTTCTAACACGGCATGTGGCGCATCGTAAGCCAGGTACATAAAAAAAGGTTGCTTAGCCTGATGCTGCTTTTCGAAGCCGATAATATAATCTTTGGCTTTTGCTGTCCAAAGGTCGGTGGTGTAGCATTTCTGCAAATCTGCCGATACCTCGGTGTAGTTATTCCAGACTTCTTTTTTACCCCGATAAACACCTTCAACAGGGTAGTGCTCGTGGCCATCGGCATGGCGCGTATAACCATAGTACTGGTCGAAACCTCTTTTTAACGGATGGGCAGGCCAGTTGGGGCGCTGCTTTTCATCAGTTCCCTGCAAACCCCATTTCCCAATAGCAACGGTGGCATAACCTGCATCTTTGAGTACGGTGGCCATGGTGTGGTTATTTTCGAGGGCCTTATCAAACTGGTTATCCCTGATGTGGGCATTGCCCTGGTTTACCCCTGTAAGCAGCGAAGCCCGCGAAGGTGCACAAACCGGTGCATTGGCATATTGTTGACTAAGCACCGCTCCTGCCCGTGCCATGGCATCGAGGTTAGGCGTAACCAATGCCGGCAGGTTTTTATCTTTCTGGTTCTGAAAAAGCACACCCAAATCGCCATAGCCCAAATCATCAACCAAAACATAGATGATGTTTGGTTTTTGCTGGGCATTTACTGCTGAAACTGATATGGTGCACCACAAAATTAGGAGGGTATACCTGAGGATGTTTCTTTTGCTGCTTTTCATAAGGGAGGATCGGGATTATATTGGTTTGAGGTAATTCAAACAACAGGAGCCTTTAGCAAGCTCCTATTGTTGGGTTAAGTATTTAAACTGTTATTTCCAGCCGGGGTTTTGTACAATTTTAGGATTAAGCACTATTTGATTAGATGGAATGGGATAAAGGTAATAATAATCGGGAAAAGTGCCCGGAGGTACTCCTAAATAAGAAATGTAGCCTGCCGATGCCCCGTTCTGGATTGGTATAATGCTATTGGTTGGTACATCTACACCTTTAGTGAGGTAACGGCCTAGTTTTTCTTTCATGGCATATTCCATTTTTTTCCACCTGCGCAGGTCGTCAAACCTAAAGCCTTCGCCCACCAGTTCTACTGCCCTTTCGCGCCTAATCTCCCACAAAATAGGGTTTATACTTTGGTCGCGGGTTGGATCGACTGCTATTGCGCTTAAATTTAAGGCGGCTACTGCTCCCCTTGCCCTCAGTTTATTTATGGTGGCATCTGCTACGGCCTGGCTAAAAGTGCCCAGTTCGTAAGTAGCTTCGGCATGGTTGGCCAAAACCTCGCCCATTCTAAACAGCGGACAATCACTAATGTCTTGCCCCTGGGCATCCTGTACCTGCTGGTTGTAATATTTATAAAACCTGTAACCTGTATAGGTAACCGAGTAAGGCTGGCCGTTCGGGAAATCTACATAGTGTGGTTCCTGTCTTACCACAAAGCCATTCCAGTTGCGGGTTGGCAATGTTTTGTGCGTACCATCCGAAATGGCCTGCATTAAACCAAAGTACGAGGTATCAACCGGGTTGGTGGTATAGGTAAAGGTAAGGCTGGGCGGATTGGTATTTACATTAAAGGGCGGTGGCACGCAATAATACAAACGTCTGTCTCTATTCCTGAATTCGGTAAAGGGCGATTTATCTCCCTGAAACAGTTGGCTTGTAAAACGGGTTTCGCCATCTTTCATTAAAAACATATCAGCAGCAGCTTTAGTCAGGTCGTAACGGCCCGATGAATTGCGGGTTTGGGTAGATTGGCTGTGGGTAATCTGATTGGCTACATAGGCTTTGTACAAGATGATTCCAGGCGCTCCTGCTAACGATACGCTGTTAAAATCGAGGTCGTAGTTGGTGTTTAGTGTTGGGTAAGTAACCATCAGTTTGGTAGAAGCATCTACACTGGCCTGTAAATAGGTGTTGGCGCCACTTAAACCGTGGTATTTGCGCCAGGTACCTTCTCTTAAGCCAAAGCGCGAAAGGAGTGCCCTAACGGCATGCACTGTAATGGTATTATCGCCGTCGCCGTTTTTTAAGTTTGCCTCGGCGTATTGCAGGTCTTTTAAAATGTTGGCCGCTACTACATCCCGTGTGGTACGTGGCATGCTCAATTCTTCGGATTTATCGTTTAAAGCATGTTCGGTGTAAGGCACATCGCCATACAGGTTAAGGAGGGTAATGTAGTTGTAAGCCCTGAAAAAATAGCCAATACAACGCCAGTGATCTTTATCTGCTGCATTTAGTGTAGATTGATCAATATTATCCAGCATCAGATTAATGGTGCGGATATTGGCATAAGGCCTGGAGTACGAATCGGAAGATGAAGGAATGGTAACCTGTTGCCAGATCCATTGCGACTGCCCGTTCGGATTTGCCCGTGCAAACATATCGCTGTTTAGCTCGTCTTCCAGCATATCGTTGGTATAGCCATTAAAGGCGTTGTAAAACTGCCATGAATAGGTTAAAAAGCCATTGTAATCAGATAGGGTATTCTCGAGGGTTAGCTGACCTTCGGGTTTAAGCGCTAACTTATTGCAGCCCATTATTGCAGCCAAAATGCCGCATAACATTAGGTGCTTAATATTGGTTAGGGATATGATAGGGGTTTTCATAAATTTTTCTTTAAGGTTTGTACCTTGTTTATTCGTTTTTACCGACATTAGAAGCTAATGTTGGCACCAAAACTGTATTTTTTAATAAAGGGATAAATACCGCCGCTGCCCAGGTTAGTTGCTTCAGCATCCAGTCCTTCGGGCAGGTGATCGAGCGTAATCAGGTTCTCGCCCGAGAAGAAGATTCTGGCCTTCATCTTATCCTTTAACCATTTGGCTGGTAGTGTATAGCCTAACGAAACATTTTTTAAGCGGATATAAGCACCGTTCGATAAATATTTGGTTTGTACCATGCGGCTGGTGCCGGTATTGCCCGATGCGTTTGAATATGATCTTGGGTAAAAAGCATTGGTATTGGTAGGTGTCCAGTAATCGAGCTGATGGGCATAAATACCGCTAAACTGATCCAGGTAAGGGAAATAAACCTGGTTGCTGATCCAGATGTCGCGTTTGCCCACGCCGTTAACGAAGAAAGAGAAGTCGAAATTTTTGTAAGCAGCATTACCATTAAAGCCAAACTGGAACCTGCGGTTGCTGTTACCGATAATGCTGCGGTCGCCAGGGTTGGCCAGGGTATTGTTACCTGTAAAAATGGTGCCATCGTTATTTAAATCAACAAAGCGAATGTCGCCCGGGTTTTGATTCACTCCACGGTAAGGCGCTATGCCCGGCTGCAGTGTTCCGTTTTGCAGGTTGGCATTAAGCGTTCCGGCAGCAAAATCGCCTGTTCCGAAGTAGCCCTGGGTAACGTAGCCCCATATGTCGCCAATTTTCTGCCCAATAAAATAATTGGAGATGGTTCCATCGGCATTAAAATTCAGTAAACCGCTCGGGTTATTGTAATTGGTAATGTAGGCCTGGTTATTAGATACATTAAAGTTAACCGAATATTTGAATTCGTTTATCTTATCGTTCCAGCCTAGGTTAAGTTCCCAGCCTTTTACTTTTAAATCGGCTACGTTTTGTAAAGGCGCAGCAGTACCCAGTATAGCCGAGAGTTCGTTGCTTGGTGCCAACATACCGAGTGTTTTGCGGATATAGGCATCGAACGATCCGGTTAAGCGATTGTTAAGGAAACCAAAATCGAGGCCGATGTTTGAGGTTTGCACGCGCTCCCAGGTAAAGCTGGCACTTACCAGTGCAGGTGGCGGTACAGTAACCCGCAGTACACCGGTTATCGGATCAATCCAGGTAGAGTTAGTTGGCGAAGAAGCGGGGATGTAAGGGTAATAATTCTGATCGCCATTTGATTTTAGTACTACCTGGTTGCCAATCTCCCCGTACGACGCCCTTATTTTCAGGGCTGTAACCGTTGTTTTAATGTTTTTCATAAACGATTCGCCCATGATGTTCCAGCCGGCAGAGAACGAAGGGAAAAAGCCAAAGCGGCTACCTGAAGGAAAGCGCGAAGAACCATCGTAACGCCCTGTGGCTTCAAACAAATAACGGCCATCGTAATTGTAGTTTATGCGGCCAAAATAACCGGAAACGGCAAACGAAGAAAAAGCATCGGCACTGGTAATGTTGCCTGTACTGCCCGAAATGGATGGCGAGCTCTGGCTGATTACCCCTAACCTGTTAACCTCAAAGCTGTTTTCGGTGTTTTTCTCTTGGTTGGTACCCAGTACCGCATCCAGGTTGTGCTTTTGCCCTAATACGGTACTGTAATTGGCGTAAACGTTTACTGCATTGTAGTTTACTCCATTGTTGTAGCGGTTATAGCTGGAGTTTACACTAATGGGCGATACGGTAAAGTTTAGCGGGTTAATGTATTGGTTTACGGTAGTTTGTATGGTGCGGTTGGTATTAACCTGGTTAAACGTGTATTCGGCGTTCAGTTTCAGGCCGGTGGCAATGTTGTACTGTAATTTGCCAAATAACCTTAAGTTGTTGTCTTTGTTAATGTTGTAAGGCTCTTTATCTAAAATGTTATTTGGGGTATTGTAGGGTAACGATGTGCCGTTTGGCGCAATGCCGTAACCTGTTGGCGCATAAGGACCAAAAGTAATGGCATTATAAAAAAGGCCATTGTAATCTCTGGGTGTGTTTCTAACCGAGTTATAATAAAGCACATTAATGCTGGCAATTAATTTCGAAGTGAGGTTGGTATTCAGGTAGGCGTTCAGGTTATAGCGGGTAAAAGCATCTGATTTGGTGGCTATAATCCCATCCTGGTTGGTGTAACCGGTTGATACCCTGAAATTCGATTTTTCAGAGCCTCCGCTAAACGAGAGGTTGTGAAGCTGCTCAAAGCCGCCCGGCATAAAAGACTGGTACAAATCGCTCTGTGCCAAAGGGTACTGAATACCACCTTGCGTGGCAATACCCGATGACGGAAACTGACCGGGGTTTTGCTGATATTGTTGCAATAAACCCTGCCAGGTAGCTACATTTTGCCCTGCCCAGTAAGAGGTGGTACCAAAATCGCTAAGCGCCTGTACAAACTCGCTTACGGTTGTTTTTTTTGGTAAAGTGCTCGGCTTGGTATTGGCCAGGTTACCCGAATATTCGAATTTAATGGGTTGGTTGCGGCCGCCTTGCTTGGTGGTAATTAATATTACCCCAAATGCTGCACGCGCTCCATAAATAGATGATGCTGATGCATCTTTGAGTACGGTTACAGAAGCAATGTCTTTCGGATTAATATCATCCATATCCATAGCCACATTATCAACCAATACCAAAGGCGAACCGCCGTTAATTGAGGTAAAACCCCTGATGTTTAAATTGCTTCTAACCCCTGGCTGACCGCTGTTGGTGGTTACCTGTAAACCTGGCGATGCACCCTGCAAAATTTGCGAGGTACTGGTTACCGGGCGTTCGCCCAATATCTCGTCCATTTTAACGGTAGCCACGGCTCCGGTTAAATTTACTTTTTTCTGTGTGCCAAAGCCCACTACTACCACATCCTGCAGTGCGCTGTTTTCTTCTTTCAGTTTAACGGTAATGGTAATCTGCTCTCCGGCTTTAAGGCTGTAGCCGCTCATGGTTTGGGTTTCGTAACCTACCGAGCGGATAATGAAGCTGTACGAGCCTGCAGGCAGTGCTTTAAACTGAAAAATACCATCCGGATCGGTCTGTGTATTGAGTAAAGCTCCGCCATTCAGGTTTTTGGCCGAAACGGATACGCCGGGTAGCGGAAGGTTCTTCTCGTCGGTAACCAAACCTTTTACCGTAGTGGTTTGCTGTGCAATAACAGGGTGGCCTAACAAACAGAGCAGTAAAATGGCCCCTGCAATGAGCGGATGTTTAATTTTGGAGTAGTTTATTTTCATATTTTAGTTATTTGGTTTTTTAGGCAATACAAATCCTGCGCAGTATTGCTGCGGAATATTGGTGATATGGCATTTTGGGCATAGTCTGATCTTCAATCAGTACGATAAGCCCCTTGCCCGGTTTAAAGCATGGTGGAGTGCTGTTGGCCTGTAGGGCAGTTTGGTGGTTAGTAAGTGTAACAGTTTCTCATAATCAATTTTGGTTATTATACTTTAAAATTGTGCAGAGAAACCATGCATAGTCTCCCCGCTATTTTTTATCACCGGGTAATAATATATTCGTTATCGTTTGGCCTGATCAGTTTAAGCCCGTTCACTTTCACAATATTCTCCAGAATATGCTGTATGGAATCAGACTGATCAAAACTGCCAATGTAATACATCTTTTCAAAATCGTCGTTGGCGTACTGTATGTGTACGTTATAGGTACTGGCCAACTGATCGAAAACATCCGATAGGTTCACTTTATCAAATACAAGCAGGTGTTGCTGTTGTTTAGCCATTTTCGCCTGCTTACGGCTTAAATCAAACGAAGCCTTTAATTTGTTATAGGTAAGCTTATCGCCCGGATATAAATAATAGCTCCGTTTGTTGGTTTCAGCCTTTCCATGCTGTTTTACAACTACTTTTCCTTCAAACAGTTCTACTATCGTTTCGGGAGCGTTTGGTACTGCAATTACCTTAAAGCGGGTGCCCAATGCGGTAGTAGCCAGCTGACCACTGTACACGGTAAAGGGTTTCGTTTTATCTTTTGCTACCCTGAATAAGGCCTCGCCCTCCAGTAAAATATCGCGTTTATTGTGCTGAAAGGGTTCATCGTATGCTATTTTTGCCCCTGCCGCCAATTCTATAATCGAGCCATCGGGCATTTTAACTACTTTAACTTTAGCGCTGCTGTTGTTTATTGTTTTATGCACAAAGGTAGCCACTACCTGTTGCTGCGACTGCCGTATTAAGGTATCGCGTGTAAAATATGCCGCGGCAAAAACAACCAGGGCTGCAACAACAGTAGCAGCAATGCCGTACTTTAAAACCGAAAGTCTCCTGCTCCTTTGCGTAATGGTATGCAACTTAATTTCCTGCCATATCTCTTCCCAAAAAGATTCTGTTTTATCGTTATGTGTTATTGCTGCATTCCATTCGCTTACGTTTAAATACTTATCCAGTACGGCCGGATGGGCATTTAAGTAGCCTGCAACAGCCTGCGCTTCTGCAGGGCTGCACTGCTCCATGAAAAATTTCGCTATAAGTTCTTCAGTTACGGGCATTATATCAATTTGTTATAGGGTAATACGCAGCAAAAGCAGAAAGTCCTCCGCGGTTTGTTCTTTTTTTTGAAAAAAATTATTTTAACATTAAAATAAGCAGAAACAGGGGAAGCGGGAAATCGCTGCGAAGCTTTCTAAGCGCTTTGGCCAAATGGTTATCTACCGCTTTTTCTGTAATCCCCAATTTGGCCGCTACCTCTTTGTAACTGTAGCCTTCCAGCTTATGCAGCTCAAATACCTTTTTGCGCAGTTCGGGCATTTCATTCAGAATTTGCAGCATGCGGCGCTTCGTATCAAACTCCATCGATTGGTAATTGGGTTCGCCCTGTGCCTCGCCAGTGGTTTCGATACTCACCTGGCTGGCCTTTTGTTTATTGGCTTTTCTAATGTAATCAATCAACACGGTACGGGCAATGTGAAACAACTGCTGATCGAGCGAATAATCACTGTTTAAAGTGCTACGATACTGCCAGAGTTTTAAAAAGGTGGTTTGCAGTAAATCTTTTGCATCCTCTGCCGAGGCGGTACGGCGTAAGAAATAATAATAGCCTTTGCTTCGCCATTTTTTATAGGCTTGCTCAAAGGCATCTTCATCCCCGCGTTTTATATCCGAAATCAGGCTTAAAGGGTTCACTGGTTTATTAGTTCAATGGTTCATTTGGGAGGTATGGTTGATAGGCAATGGTTCATAAGCCTTTAGGAGATCATATCCATTTTCCATGCTCCATTTTACCTCATACGATGTTATCTAAAGGTACAATTTATATCTTATTTATTGCAAACACCTGCTATTATTGGTTTTTAAGCTTGCTGCTGTGGCGAAACAATTTGCCGGCCTCAACTGTCTGAATAATATCCAAAAACATAAAATTATGACCACACAAGAAGTTGCTGACCAACTGGTACAGCTATGCCGTGAAGGTAAAAACGATCAGGCCATCGACGAACTTTACGCCGATGATATTGTAAGCCGCGAGCCCAAAGGTTCGCCCATGGAACTTACCGAAGGTAAAGCCGCTGTAAAGGATAAAACCCTGCGTTGGGAAGAAAGCGTACAGGAAATCCACAGCGCTACCTGCACCGACCCTATAGTTGCCGAACATCATTTTTCGATCGTAATGGATATCGATGCCACTTATAAGGAACATGGCCGGATGAAAATGAGCGAAATAGCTGTTTACGAAGTAAAAGATGGTAAAATTGTAGCCGATGAATTCTTTTACCGAATGGGGTAAGGGGAGAAACGGTTACAAAATGGCGCACTTTATAAACAGAAGGAAACATTAGTGAAAAGATGTTTCCTTTTTTTATATGGGATAAAGTAACACTGAGACATGCCCTTTTTTATTATTTATCTTTTCTTTGATCAATTCAAAAGACTTTGTAATTCATTAAAGAAGTAGCCAATTGGACTGTTGCTACTCTTGTGGATATTATATACCTTCAAAAAATGAAACGCTCATCATTCGTCGTACTAATATTATTATGCTTTTTGATTATAAACTGTACTTCACCTATAGTGCAATCATTCCGGAAAATACAAGCTTCCTTAGAACAATCGAATGAAAGTTTTGTAGCATTAAATAAAAAACAATTAACAGAGATTCGCGATTATGGTGTAGAAGCACTTTCAAGGCAAGCCGATTCTATATTCTTTGCCAGTGAAAACCTTAATGATTTGATAGATGAGTACAAAACCCAAATAATCAATCTTGATTTGACGGGGTATGATGTAAATACTGGTTACAAAGTTATTGCTACCCCTGATTTTATCAAAGGAGCTTTGATATCTGCTACATCAACACTTGTTAAAAAGTGTGCTAAAGTTCATATCTACCCTCCGAAAAAGAAACGTTTAGATAGTCTTACTTTTAATTTTACTCAGATTAATTCAGATACGACTTATTTTACAAAGCATTTTAAGGGGATACTTTCTGCAAATGTATTGGTAGCGTTGGCCCGTTTGCAATTGGAAAGTTCTGAAATAACTCATTTATGCTTACAGTCAATTTCTCAACCATTAAAAGAAGCCTTCCCTGTATATAAGGAAGGTAAAAATGTACTGCTAATGAAATACTTTTCTGATGAAATAACACCAATACTTTGGGAATGTACGGACGAACCAAAGGTTGGGCGTTTGCCTACCCGATTAAAGATGATTTTGAGTATAAACGAGAACGGACAGGTAAAAGACGTAATATTTCCGGAAGAAAATCTTTCCATTACTTGTAAACAGTTAGTCAAAAGGAAGCTGTTAACCATGGAGTGCTGGGAGGCACCTCAAATTTTGGGCAAACCCATTAAAACAAAATATACCTGTAATATCAGTTGTTTAAATTGGAATTACTAATTGCACGAATATAAATGTCTGACACAAAACAAATCTATAAACAACTTAAGAGTAATAAGGAGTTGATTGTAGAGGTGTGAGCTTTCCCGAAGGGTTTCTGGCTGTGATCTCCTATGCCGGATAGCAGGGTGCAGAGAAACCCAATCCGTCATGCTGAATTTATTTCAGCATCTCTCAAATGTACATTAGTTAAGAAAAGAGCCTAAAAACACCCGTCCGACCGACCGGACGGAAGTTCAGGGTGGCGCCGATGTGGGCACCATCGTTAATGAGCGGCGATTGAAGCCTGCTAAAACACATAAGGTTAGTTCTTTCCGTAAAAGGATGAACTAACCTTATTGCAATAACTTGTATATTTTAATAATCTACATGATAATCTTTCGGGAAGGGTTTTGCTGCCCAGGCCTTTTTTGCGGTCCAGTCTGCCGCGGGTGCAGCCCAAAACTCATCGCTGGCCGGTAATCCCAACGGCAGGAACGAGAGCGTAGCCATATACAAACTACCTGTAGAGGTATAGTAGTCGGCAATCTCAGGGTCGTGACCACAGAAGCCCAGTTGTAACCAGCCTTTGGCATCGAATGTACCAGGTATATCGTATAAATTCTGTTTCACTTTGGTTAGTGCCGAACGTACCTGTGCCGGTTTAATGGTATCGGGTAGTTTATGCATTAAAGCAACCTGACTTAAAGCCTGGAAAGCCCCTGTGCGGTAAGTAATGGAACGGCCAATGGGGGGGTAAGTGCCTTCGGGCGAAATCATCCGCTCCTGCCCTACCACATAACGCTGCATGCGTTTTAAAGCTAGGTCGTAACGCTCTTGTTTTACCAGTTTGTTATCCAGCATAATGGCCAAAGTATCAACCATCATCGGGTGAATTACGAAAGAGTTATAATAATCAAAAGTCAGGTTTGGCCCATCGCCATACCAACCATCGCCTTTGTACCAGCCGGTAAGCGCATCTACGCCTTCGTTCAGACGGGCTTCATCGTGTTGCTCGCCAATAGAGAGTAAAAAGGCTTCCGTAATAGAACCAAACAGTAACCAGTTATTTTTAAAAGGTTTGCGGTTACGCAACGATTTAAAAGCGGCCACAATGGCCTGCTTAGTTTCGGCTTTTAATGGTTCCCATATGGCTTTTGGTGCCCTTAAAAAGGTTTGAGCCAGATAGGCTGCATCTACAATGGGCTGATAATCTTTAGTAAAATTCAGTTTATCGGGACTGTTGGGCGCAAAGCAATTATCTAAACCCTGAACGGCCTGCAAACGTAGTTTTTTCCTTAAAATACCTTCTGCAGTTTCATCGTCGGGCAGGGCCAGCCAGGGTGCAATACCCGCGTAAGTACGGCCTACTGCTTCGAGGTACGATACTGTAGGAGAGCGCGAATCGAATTTGGGCGCGGTAATTAAAGGCATGTTTTTAACCAGGGTTCCGTTGGCCAGATTGGAAACCACCGGACTGGCAATTTTATATAAAAGTTTGTACCAGTATTCGCGGTCGTTTTTTAAGCGTGCGGGAGTCTCCTTGGCTGTAGCCGAGAGTACTGTTTTAGGATTAACTATTCCGAATACTCCGGTTAAGGATAAGGCTCCTATAAATTTTCTTCTTTCCATATTGTGGGTTATAAATACCAGTTTTTATAGCGCATCAGCGCCTCAAGATAGTAATAATCGGCGTAGCTTAATGGCACATCGATTTCTGATTTAAGCGGCAGTGCCCCGGTGCTGTGCATAAGCAGGAACCCCCCATTTTGGCCCGGTTTGGCACTGTAAGCTTCCGAAGAAAGTGAAACAATCATTTTGCGTGCTTCGCCCACAAATAATTTTTGCTCGCTTTTGCTGCTGTACTGACCCAGTTCTAATAAAGCCGAGGCAATAACGGCTGCGGCCGAGGCATCGCGATAAGTATTCGGGATTCCCGGAGCGTTAAAATCCCAGTAAGGAACCTGATCAGCAGGCATATTGGGGTTATTGATAATGAAACGGGCAATGTTTTTGGCCTGCTCTAAATAGCGTTTGTTTTTGGTAAAACGGTACATCATGGCGTAACCATACAGGGCCCAACCCTGCCCACGGCTCCAGGCCGACTCGTCTGATGCACCCTGGGCAGTTCCTTTTTTCAATACTTTACCGGTGGTCATGTCGTAATCAACCACATGGTATGAACTGTAATCGGAGCGGAAATGGTTTTTCAACGAAGTATCGGCATGGTGAATGGCAATTTCCTTGTATTTCGGATCGCCGCCATGATCTGTTACCCAGGCCAGGAGCTCTAGGTTCATCAGGTTATCGATAATTACAGGACCTTTCCATTGTTTATTGCTATTCCACGACTGGATCACTTTTGCCTGAGGGCGGTAACGTGTAACCAGTGAAGCTGCTGCTGTATCGATAGTAGGTTTGTACTCGGCCTTGCCGGTAATACGGTAAGCATTGCCAAAGCTGCAGAACATCATAAAACCTAAATCGTGATTTCCGGTATAGTGCTTTTCTTTTTCGAGTATGGCGAGGCGTTTTTCGGCTTCTTTCAGGGTTGCCTGGTCGTTGGTGTATTCGTAAATGTAAAGGAGTGAGCCTGGATAAAAGCCACTGCACCACCATTGTGTATCGCTGGTTTCGAGCCGGTTACTTTTGGCATAAAAAGTTTTCGGCATGCGGTTGTCGGGCGTGTTTTTAGCCAGAAGCTGATATTGTTTTTGCGCAAATTTAAACTGCTTATCAATCAGGCTTCTCATCGCTTCCTTCTCATCAGCAGCTTGCTGGGCAGGGGCCATTGCCACCGAAGCCAGTAAACAGATGCTGAACAGTATTCTCTTCATAGTTTAGGTATATTTTAATTAATGTTAAGCCCGGGGTGCAGGCTTTTTATATTGGTTCTGGCAAAATTGTGCTTTTGCAGGTTCAAAAAAGACGAAAATCCTAAGGGATGGGGTAGAAAATTCTAAAGTGATGGGTGCTTTGGTAACGTTTTGGATATACCTGGATCGTCATTCCTTTCTCGCTTTGTCATGTTGAGCGCAGCGAAGTATCTCTCCTGGGTTAGTAGGAACTGCGAGGTGATCGTCATCCCCGCACCTGTAGGTAGCAATCTTATTCTATACAGTAATGCTGAATTTATTTCAGCATCTCTCAATTGTTAGCGTTAGTTAAAGAGAGACCCTGAAACGAGTTCAGGGTGACGATAACGGGACTACCCATGCGCTAATCTTAAAACACCACCTTTATCACACTATTCGTATTCCCTTCAACAGGTTTCAATTCTCCATCAAATACGATTTTCAGGCATTCTTTATTCTGTTTCCAGTTTAGGGGGGCATCAGTATCGGCCATCATTACGGCCTTAATTTCGAGCATGGCCGTGTTTAACGATTTAATAATCAGTTCGCCATTAAGGACTTCTTTTAAATGGATTTGCAGTTCATCGTGCTTACCCGAATAAAAAATAATCGGTTCGAGCATTCTGATGTCGACAGCGTTTTTTAAAGGATTTGAAAGAGAATTATTTGTGTTTTGGGACGGCATATGCTGAGGGTTATTTAGAATGGAAAATGACCATCCTGGTTAAATGATGGTGTAAGGGGGCTAAGTTGCCGGCTTATAAGTGGACACAACGGATGGCCCACTTATCCCGGCTATTGATCAACTAACTCTTTTCTTGTTTGGTATGGCTGCGTTGTTTTTGGCAGGCTAAGCCACTGGCCAATAAGTTGCAACCATTTGTATTGATCAAATTTGGTGTATTATCCATGAAAAAAAGACGAAGATTCTAAAAGAAAGGGTAGAAAAATCCGTAATATCGTGCTAAAATCCTTCGATAACACTCAGGAAAGCAATCATCTTCCTATATTTATTGGATAGCTAACTAACTTGAACCTACAAAATTGAATATGAGATGTGATAAGCCTGTTAGGCTGTTGCTTGGCCTGTTAATTTCCCTTACTTTTTTTTCGGCAAGGGGCCAGCTTGCTGTTTCTTTTTCAAACCTCACAGTCGAAAATGGCCTGTCGCAAAATTCGGTAATGGCCATTGCCCAGGATAGTACGGGTTTTATGTGGTTTGGCACACGCCAGGGCCTTAACCGTTACGATGGCTATCGCTTTAAAATTTATAAAAACGAAGTTAAAAACCCAGCCAGTATTTCGGGCGGAGAAGTTACTTCGCTGTTAACCGATGCCAAAGGGGTGCTGTGGGCAGGTACCACCAGTGGATTAAACCGGTACCAAACCCCGAACGATTCCTTTTTGCGGATCAAAGGCCTGAGCAGCAACAATGTGGAGGCCATTTACCAGGATCGGGATAAAAATGTCTGGGTAGGCACTTTAAACGGATTAAATTTACTGGTAAACCGCGAGCAAAACCAATTCAAAACTTTTCGTTTCAGTACAAAGGCTGGCGATCCGGTAAACAGTATTTACAGCATCTGCCAGGATAAAAACGGTAATCTTTGGATAGGAACGGGAAACGGAGTAGTGCTGGCGAGCCTGCGTAATGGCAAGTTTCAATATAAAAAAGTAAGCTTTCCATCTCCTCTGCCTTCTAATTATATTACAATTATAGCAGCCGATGTAAAAGGGAATATTTGGATGGGTACCAGCAACGGCCTGTGTAAGTTTGATGTGTTGCATAACAGCCTGCGGGTTTTTCAACACGACAATCGAAACCCTAATTCGATTATCCATAGCGACATTAGGGAAATTATGGAGCATAAGGGGCTTTTGTGGGTAGGCACACAAGATGGCCTGAGTATCCTGAATCCTGAGGAGGAAACTTTTACCAGTTATCAGCACGATCCGGAAATTGCGAGTACCATTAGCCACAATTCTATTCATAACATTTTTGCCGATAAAAATCAGAACGTTTGGATTGGGACTTACTTTGGCGGGGTTAATATGGTATCGCCCATTGCTACCCGGTTTAAAGTTTACCGCAACAGCAGGTTTATGCCCAGCATTAGTGGCAATGTGCTGAGCTCGGTACTCGAAGACGCCCAGCACAACCTGTGGATAGCTACTGAGGGTGGCGGACTGAATTATTACAACCGCAAAACCAAGACTTTTAAGAACTATAAAAGTAATTCTACCGATTCGCTGAGCATCAGTTCGAACCTGATTAAGATCATGAAGAAGGAAGGCCCCAACAGCGATAAAATTATTATCGGTGCACACCGCGGGGGACTGAACATTTTTGATCCAAAAACGGGTAAGGCGCAGCACATTAAAAATGTACGCGATGCGTTAGGGGCAGTGGGTACTGCCGAAATTCTGGCGCTCGAAGTAGACCGGCGCGGTACCATCTGGATTGGTTCGCAAAACGGATTATCGACCCTGACCAGAAAAAGCGGCAAATACCCAACACATACTACCAAGAGTATTTTAAACCGTTACCTGCTCAAAAAAATTATCCTCAATATATTTGAAGACAGTCGCGGCGACCTTTGGATTTGTACCAACACCGGCCTGTACCAGTACAACATTAAAACAGGGGTACTGACGGTTTTCCATAAAAACGAGGGCAAAAGCAATAAACTGCAATCTGATTACATTAACTGCATTACCGAAAACAGTGCGGGCGAAATGCTGATCGGAACTTACTTTGGTGGCTTGAGCATTTATAACCCTAAAACCAAAACATTTAAAACCTTTCAGGAAAAGAACGGGCTGATTAACAACAATGTACTGGGGATAGTTGAAGATGCCAGCCATAATTTATGGCTAAGTACAGCCAATGGCCTTTCTGAACTGAACCCCGCAACGGGCAGGTTTAGGAATTATACCAAAAGCGACGGGTTGGCGGGTAATGAGTTTAATGCACGGTCTTATTTTATCGATAGCCGGGGC
The DNA here is from genome assembly GCF_003852395.1 of Pedobacter sp. KBW01. Taxonomy (NCBI): domain Bacteria; kingdom Pseudomonadati; phylum Bacteroidota; class Sphingobacteriia; order Sphingobacteriales; family Sphingobacteriaceae; genus Pedobacter; species Pedobacter sp. KBW01. The sequence goes on along the minus strand of NZ_QAJQ01000016.1, from coordinate 65,192 downwards.
GAGATATTTATGGGCGGTATAAATGGCCTCACTTCTTTTTATCCCCGCGAAATTGAGCTGAACAACTATGCTTCGCCACTGATTTTTACGGGCCTGAAATTGTTTAACCAGTATGTAAGCGAAAAGGATGGAAAACTGGCCGAAGAAATTAATACGGGCCAAAGGCTTACTTTTAACCACGACCAGAATAATTTTACCATCGAGTTTGCGCTGCTTAACTTTGTAAAACCCGATAAGAACAAATACGCCTATTTTTTAGAAGGTTTTGATCGTGGGTGGAACGATATGGCCACACCCAGTGCCAGCTACACCAATTTACCTGCCGGTAATTACCGTTTTATGGTTAGGGGTACCAATAACGATGGCATTCCGGGAGCTGAGGTGGCTACCATTCAAATTAGGGTGCGGCCAGCCTTTTGGGCCAGCTGGTGGGCTTATTTGTTTTACCTTTTGCTGTTTTTGGCCATGCTTTTTCTCATTGTGCGTTACCTCTTTGTGCGGGCATTGTTAAAAAGAACAGAGGATGTACAGCGGGTAAAGCTCAGGTTTTTTACGCATGTGTCGCACGAAATCAGAACGCCGCTTACACTGATATTAGGTCCGCTGGAAAACCTGCTTAAGAGCACTAAAGACCTGCCGGTGATTAATAACCAGATTTTGCCGATTAAGCGCAATGCCGATCGTTTAATGCAACTGGTAACCGAACTGATGGATTTCAGGAAAACAGAAACAGGCAACCTGAAACTGCAACCACAGCAACAGGACGTGGTACTGTTTTTACGCGAAATTTTCAATGCTTTTGAACAGCTGGCCGAAAGCCGCAATATTGCATATCATTTCGAATCGGATGGGCAACCAATAGCCATCTGGTTTGATAAATTACAGATGGAGAAAGTGTGTTTTAACCTGCTTTCGAATGCCTTTAAATTTACCCGCGATAAGGGCTCCATTAGTGTAAGCATTAAAGAAAGCAAAAATGAAGTACAGATTGAGGTACGCGATAATGGAATCGGGATTCCGGAAAGCAGTACCAGCAAACTTTTTAGCGATTTTTTCCAGGTAAATAGTCCGGGTTTTGTACACATTGGTTCGGGTATTGGCCTGGCCTTATCTAAGAGCATTGTAACCGCGCATAACGGCGAGCTGTTAATGGCCAGCATTCCGGAAAGTGATGCACAGGCTGGTAATACCTGTTTTACGGTAATTTTGAAAAAAGACGGTAGCTGGGTGGAGCAGCTTGAGCCTTATGAACCGGCTGCCGACGGACAGGAAAGCACTACCTATGTGGTACCTATGCCGGTGCCCGATGTTGCAGTGGGTACATTGAGCCCGAAACAGACTTTTAAGGAGACGATTTTACTGGTAGAAGATAATCCAGAAATCAGACAGTTGCTGCGTAATACTGTGGGGCTAAACTACCAGATTTTAGAAGCCGAAAACGGACAGCTGGGTTGGGAGCTGGCCAGCGAGCAGTTACCTGATCTGGTGATTTGCGATGTAATGATGCCGGTAATGAACGGACTTGATTTATGCCGCAAGCTTAAAACCGACGAGCGTACGGCACATATCCCCGTGATTTTGTTAACCGCCCGGGTGTCGCAATCGCAGCAGGTAGATGGGCTCGAAACCGGAGCCGACAGCTACATTACCAAACCTTTCAGTATTGAACTGATGTTGCTGAATGTGCGCAATTTGCTGCAGTCGCGGGCTAACATGCGCCGCAAGTTTGGCGAGCAGGCTAATCTGGATCCGCAGGATGTCACCATTAATGTGGTTGACCATAAATTTATGCTTAAGATTACCAAATGCATTGAAGAGCGCTTAAGCGATCAGCATTTTGGCGTGCAGGAACTGGCCCGCGAAATAGGTATGAGTCAGCCGGTGTTGTATAAGAAAATAAGGGCCATTACCGATTTATCGGTTAACGATTTTGTGAAATCGATCCGCTTAAAAAAGGCCGCAGTTTTATTGGAAGGCAGGGTTTATAATGTTTCGGAAGTGGCGCATTTGGTAGGCTTTAACGATCCGAAGTATTTTAGCCGTGAGTATAAGAAACAGTTTGGTTATACACCTAAGGTTTATTTGAGTAATCAGAAGGGGAAGGAGTAGGTTTGGGTAGTAGGGTGCAGAAAAACCCAATCCGTCATGCTGAATTTATTTCAGCATCTCTCAATTGTTTGTCTTACTTAAGAAGAGATCCTGAAACAAGTTCAGGGGTGACGGCTATGCAAGGGGTGTCCGGATCAAAGGAGCGCACCACCTTTACCCCGCAATCGTCTTTCCCATTCGCTAATCGTAATTCCCGCGTATGCGGGAATCTTAATGCTTTAGCTAGTGTAGGCACAGGCTTTCCTCCGCTCACCGCCGCGGGGCTCTTACTTTTCTCTTGATAGAAAAGGAGAAATCTTAACACCGTTCAAAAAAAAGAGGCTGCTCTCTTGAAGTGAACCCCAAAAGTTAGACAAAAACTTTTTGGGGCACATCATCTTTTACTGGAGAACAGCCTCTTTTGCAATTTGTTTAGAAGCCACTAGGGGCTCATTCTTTAGTTTCTAATTAATGGTGCTGGATTTCATTATCCGGATTTTGTTGTTTCCCTGATCCGCGATGAGGAAACTACCTGCATGTGCATTGTATTTTATAGCCCAGGGCAGGTTAAATCTGGCAATGGCAGCGGGGCCATCAACATTTCCTGCAGTACCTGTAACTGCATTAACGCCTGTTATACTATCATCAGTACCTGATCCGGCTAGTAAACCGAATATTGAATTCGTAGTTACTTCACTTGTTACTCTTGCTATAGAATGTGCTTTCTCACTACAAACAAAAATTACTCCGGCAGGACTAATGAATATTCCGGAAGGGTCGTTAAAATTGGTGGTTTTTGTTTGTTTTAATACGGTTCTGGCACCTGATGAAACCGTAACTCTGAAGAGATAACTTTCAGTAGATCCAAAGGTATTTCCGAATGAACCTAAGTAAAGTGATGTTTTACTAGGATTTAGCGCAATTGCATTTGGCGCATATATGGTTGCTGTACCAAGTGTGCTAACGGTATTGGTACTTAATGCTATTTTGCGAATCCTGCCGACTGATGTGCTGGCCGATAAATCTGACAGGTATAATGCACCACCTGCCTCATCTAAATCAATCCCGCTAGGATTAGTAAATGTAGCTGCTGTTCCAACTGCATCTGCAGTACCTGCTGCCCCGCTACCTGCAATGGTAGTTACAACGGCGGTCATGTTGGTTGGATTAATGGTTATTTTTCTTACTTTATTGCCCGAATATTCGGTTACATACAACTCGGTTCCAGCCTGGTTAATTACCATACCTTTTGGTTTGTTAAATGTAGCCGCTGTTCCGGTCCCGTCAACGCTACTTGCTGTAGCACTTCCGGCTAAAACAGTGGTATTCCCATTTCTGCTTACGCGTATTATGCGGTTGTTATTCTGATCGCAAATGTAAATGTTGCCCCGCTTATCGTTGGCTACATCGGTTGGAGCATTTAAAGTAATTCCGTTGTTTAATGTAAGCGAACTCACCATCAAAGTTGTAAGTACAGGCTCCGGATATGCGGCGGTTTTAACGGTTAAGGGTAAACTAACCTGTTTAGCTGCCGAACCGGTGTTTGTTGCAGTAATGGCATTGGAAGCAAAATAGGTATCGTTAAGCACTTCAAATTTCATATCACCCGAAAAACGGACGCGGACACTCAGCTTTCCGTTCTCGTCGGTAACGGCTGTTGTATCTAATTTAAATGCAGTTTCGCCCGTGATTTTTGAACTTACGTTAACCGTTACGCCGGGTAAAATCTGATTGTTTGACTGATCGTAGACCAGCACATCCACAGGTGCTTTTGGGGTAAGTTTTTTAGATCGCAAAGTTATGCTCCGGTTTTGGGCATAGGCCATGCGCGTAATTGCAGAATCGGGGGAGAAGAACGCTGGATCGGTTGTTTTAATTTTTACCTCACCCTCATAAGGAGCATTCAAAATTAATTTTCCATTACTGCCCGTTGTGCCTGTCAGGCCAATAGCTTTGAAATCAGTTTCACCGGTTAATTTTTGGAGTACAACAATATCAATACCGGGCAACAATGTGCTATTGTCTTTATCTAACACCGTAACCTCTAAAGGTACAGTTGTTGGTTTAAGCTTTGCAGTTAAATTAACAGTCTCCCCCCTTACATTTTTAAGTGCTGTTTTTAGGGTGTCAGGAAAGTACTTCATGGTATCGCCCACGATTACCCTTACCGCATTTGGATAAGGTAACGAAACGATCAACTGTCCGTTAGTGCCTGCATGTTCCAAACCTCCGGTGGAAGTATAAGTGTCGGCTCCGGGTGCTTTGGTATCAATTAACATGGGGAAATTGGAAATACCAGCATTAAGCTCGTCTTTAACGGCTATGTTTAATGGCGCCATACCATACTTAGGTGTAGTATGCAAAACCACATTTGCAGCACTGTTAAAATAAAGCGCTTGCTCACCTTTGTGATAATATGTGGTATCTACTTCAACTTTAATATTATTGGGATAGGGTAATTTGGTGCTTATTTGACCATCTTTATCTGTTCGGATGGTATCTACCTGCGTATATACCCCCGATGCCTCGGTTTGGCGACTGATAATAACTTTAACTCCTGCCACAGGCAACTGGTCATCGTCATTAATCACTTTTACGGCTAAGGTTTCCTTTTGGGTAGTTGTATTGTTAAAAGCTTCGTTTGCAAACTTTTTACAGGCAGCAAAGCACAAAGCAATACCCAGGATTATAATATAGTATTTGTGTTTCATCTATATATTTTTTAGTAGTGGTGAACCGGTTTACCCAAAGAAGGGACGATTCACCACTTAGTTTTTGATTTGAAATCTATTTCTAATCGTTGTTCGCGCTATTATTTATAAAACTCTACCTCATACAGTTTCAACCACGATTTTCCGTTCAGTTTCCAGGAGTCGTTTATGTTTACCCCAAACCAATAGATAATCTGCGAAGCGATATCTGAATTGGACACTGCCATAATGGTATTGCCTGATGGAGCAGTTGCATTACAGATTGATTTCTCGAAGGCTGTCCATGAGCCGCCGTTGCCTCCTAAAATCAGGTCTTTGCCTACAGCTGCAGGAGTCTGATTGAGCAATTTGGTACCATTTACCTGTTTACATGGCCAATAGCCAATTAAACTTGCATAGCTGGCATCGGTGGTTTTTATCCCATCACTGCAGGTAAAGTTTTTAATTTCATCATCTGAAAGCGCTTTATTGTAAATGGCAATATCGTTTACGGCATAAGAAGAGGTGCTTACAGCCGAGTTAATGTTACCTAGAATCAAATCATAAGGTACTGTACCAATATTACGGCCGGTAATATCTACCGCGGCTCCAGGTACCCCATCTACATAAAGGACCGCCATTCTTTTGCCGGCATCTGTATAAATTTTTAACGTAACGGCATACCACTTATTGAGATCGAAATTAGCGGGTGCATATACATAAATTAGTGTAGAACTGTTATAACCCATTACTACCCTGAATCTACGAGTTGCTGTTGCACTCAGTTCTACCATAAATTCCCAGCCATTTACCGTGCCATAAGAAGTATTTAATTTAGACAGGATTACCGCATGGGCATTTGCACCACCTGTTGATTTTACTTGCACTTTTAGCTGCATGGTTTTATCGCCCGTAGTTCCTATATCGTAAAGCGCTGCATTGGCAGAAGCCAGTACTGCTTTTACGTCTGTAACGGCTTTAGCCGCCGGAAATAAAAAGCCATCGGTTAAAGGCACATTATCAATTTCTACTTTCTTAAAAGCGGGGTGATAATAAATGTTAAACGAGTTGCGCTCGCGTTCGGTTTGGCTGGTAAAGCCTTTGTTATAGCCGCCGTGGTTAGAAGTAATAACCACCAGCCACTCTTCATTGTTATAGGTTTTACGGGCTTTAACAGCTTCCAGTAATTTGCCAATATAGGTATCAACCTGTGTTACGGCAGCTTTATATTCGGGCACATCGGCCGAGTAACCGTATTTCAATCCGGCCTGGTTTACCTGGTTAAAATTTACCACAATCAAATCGGCTTTGTTGATGCCAATTTTCTTCACGGCGGTATCGGCTGCGGCAGCATCGTTGTTTACAGCAATTGGCTCATCGGCATAAAGCAGCAAACGATCTACCAGGGTTTTCCATGGTGAAATGGCTACTGAATAACGCATTTTTGGGGTGGCCTGCAAGCGTTCAATTAACGATGGATATTCTACAACAGCATCATGTTCGCTGGCACTTTCGGGTACGATAAAAGTGCTGTCCTGTATTTTGTGGATGGTGGCAATACCTGTCATGATATTTTTCCAGGTACCTGCATCGCTCACAGGTGCATCGCTCCTGCTCTGCCACGAATACTTACTGTTGGGTAGTATGGAAGCGATAACAGGCGGCATAATTTTTTTCATGTCTTCGCCGGTTGTGCCATCGATACCAATTAGCAAAACCTTTCTTTTCTTTACCGAAACAATTTCCTGTTTCTCGAAAACGGCCGGTGGATCGTAATATTTTTTACAACCAAAAATAACGGCACACAGCAGCAGAATAGCAAGCGTACTGTATTTTTTTAAACTAAACGGATAATTCTTCATTGTTGGTTTATTTTATGTTTTTTGGATGAATTAACTTGGATCTGATAACCAAACCGCCTCTGTTAACAAGGGATATTTGGCTAAAATTTTAGCTTTGGAAACGGCACTTACCGTAATGCCCCATTTGGTTAAAAAAGGCTCCATATCGGTTTTGGTAAATTCGGATAAACGTTCGTAAAAGAAATCGATCTTATCCTGGTTGCTCGATGAGGTAAACCGGGCATGGCGTGCTTCGGTGGTTAAGTAGGTAATAAACTCAAAACCGTAGCGCTCCATTAACTGGATAAACATGCCCAATTTGGCATCTTCTGATGCATTGGCGTAAGATTTGGTGCCGGTAGGACTCACAAAAGCCAGCGCAGCAGTCATTAACCGCTTGTAATTGCTGTGTTTGTAGCCATGGTATTTGGTTACTTTGAGCGAGAAAATGTTGTTTGATACTTCTCCATTGCCATCAAAGTTCCAGGTATTGTTCATCTGCATATTGTGCCCAAGCTCGTGGTAAGTACCCCAGTTTTGGCCAATAACGCCACTCAGGGTTACCGCCTGCTGAAAATAGTTGTCGTTGGCCATCGCTACTACCGGGTAGCCGCTATGTTGTGCACCCACTGATGGTTGAATATCGTGTACAATGCGCCATGGCAACATTGGGTTTAAGTCGCGGGCATCGGCCGCATTTTCTGATAAGCCATACCATTCCCAGTAGCAGTGCAGAATCTGCTCATCCCAGGTTTGCATTAAAGCGGTTGGGCTGGCAATCGGGAATTTGGCTAAACGCGATAGCGGTAAAGTAAAAATGATCCGCTTGCCACGCAGCTCGAAAAAGGGCACGGTAGTTTTGGCAATCATGGCCTTCCATTCCTCATCGGTAGTTTGGCCCAGTACAAAATCGGGCGATTTAACCGTTCCGGTAAAAGTGAATTCTACCTTGCGGCCCAGTGCCCTTGGTGGGATAATGTAAACCTGACCACCATACAGGTTACGGATAAGGTTTTTGCCCGGTGCCAGGGTATGGCGGCTGTAAATAACCGGTGCCCTGAGTTTGGTTTGCAGGCTGGTCAGGTCATCATCCCAGGCACCAATCTGCGCAGTCATACCATATTCTCCGGAAGGAACATCGACCTGAATCAGCTCGCCAGCGGGAGCGTACATCCCCGTGCTAAACCAGCCTTGCGGCGGTACTGAAATTCTTAAATTGGCATTGTTTGCGTATACAAAATCGAAATCGAGTGTTACTTTGGTGTTTTTTAGCCGCGGCTCGGTAATGGATACCAAACCCGGGAAAACCCTGGCCAGATTAAACTGCGAGCGGTCTATCTTGTATTTGGAAGTATCGAGTTCCTGATTGCCAAAGGTATCTATTACCTCTGTTTTACTATAGCCATCTTCGAAAGCGTAGCCGTAATCTTTTTTGCAGGCCTGTGTAAGCAGCAAAAGCGCAGCACAAGCAGAAGTTAAAACTGTTATATGTTTACTTTTCATGGCCTCGGTTATTTTAAAATATTATTGTAAATAGGCGTCCAAACTTTCCCATCGAGGTTAAAGCCAGTTGCATTGATGTTTAGCCAACCCAGAATAAACCTCGGTATATCAATACCCCTTGGAACTTTTTGATAAAGTTCGGGGGTTGGTTTGATGCAAAATTTACTGTCGTAATCTTCGAAGTTTATCCACTGCGGGCTTTTCTGAAAAACAAAATCGTTTTTCGATTTACTGTAATCTTTTACTAAAGTGCCGGCACCATTTAGGGATGGCCAATAACCGATTAGGTTATTATAGTTTGGATGTCGGCTATCTAAATCTACCTGACAGGCAAAATCTTTAATGATAGCATCGGGAACAGCCGCATTAAAAATCCTGACGTCGGTTATAAACTGTGTTGCACTATTACCATAACCAGAACGGTAGCCTGCCACTAAAGGCTCGCTGTTGTTCGCATTTCTACCGGTTATTACTGTAGCTGGCCCAACCGGATCGCCATCCTGGTAGAGCTGCACATACCTGACTGTACCCACGAAATAGACCTTAAACCCAATATTGTACCAGGTATTAACTTCCATAGCTTTGGTTGTAGGGGTAGCTATTGCTGCCGAAGCCAGACCACCCAGGCGCCAGGTACCGTTCGATCCGTTGTGGATAATCCACCAGCCGGTAGTAGCGTTGGCAGGGCTCGATGTTTTAAAGAAAATGGGTGCATTGAGTGTGCCGAAAGCCTGCACTTTTAACTTAAATTCTACAGTATATTCTCCGGTGGTACCGAAATTGTATGCGTTCGATTTGACTGCATCAACGCTGGCAAGCGTATCGCCACTTAGTTTACCATAACTTCCATAATAGGGAAGGGAATTTAGGTTGGTAGGTTTGTTGTAAATGGTCGATTTGAAAATAGGATTATACAGAATCACAAAGCTGTTTAACAAGGGCTTACTGTACAGGGTTTGATCCATTAAAGCAGGAATAACCGGATAATTTCCGCCTTTGTTGGAGGCAATAACAATAAGCCAGTTTTCTTTGCTAAAACTGGCGCGGGCCTTAATGGCATTATTTAGCTCACCAATATAGGTGTCAATATTGGTGATGGCTGCGGCATACTGAGGCACGCTGGCATCGTAGCCATATTGTGCACCGGCTTTATCTACACCCTGAAACTCGGCCAGTACCACTGCGGCATCGTTATTGGCCAGCTCGGTTAAGGTGGCTGTTTTTACGGCCTCATCGGTAGCAAAAGTGCTGTTTACATCGGCATTGCTAATGAGCTTACTGCTTAAGCTTTGCGAAATGCTAAATGCAGCTGTTCTTAACGCAGTGTTATCTTTAACACGTTTAAAAAACATAGGGTAATCAGTGAGTTTGTTGTTCGCAAAATCTTCGCTAATCACCTTATGCTTGGTTTTATCATAGCCCGTAAGCATATCTGCCCATGAAGTGGAATTTAAGCCATTTTCATCCGATACGGAATTGATGGTAAACATGCCAGTCTTAATCATGCGCGAGAGGTTGGGCGTAGGCGATTTGAAAATAGATTCGCCACGTGCACCATCAACAATTATGTACAATACTTTTTGCTTTTGGGCATCGGCTACCTCGCCGCCGGTATTGTTAGAGAAGTCTTTTTTATCGGCCAGTTCTTTATTGCAAGAAAAAACTGCCACTAAGGCCACTATTAAAAGGGCTGCCAGTGGGTAGCTAAATGCCGGCTTTTTTATTTTATTTTTCATTGTAAGCTATTTGGTTAACAACGTGATTATGGTTTGAACGAGATGCGTACTGCACCGGCTACCTGCTGGTTATCGAAAAGAGAAATAGTACCTGCAATAAGTGCGGTAGGGTTACCAAAAATGTCGGTGCTTTCGTAAACATCGTTTACAATGCCCTGAAATTTACCGGTATTGTTGTATCCGGCGGCCAGGCTTCCATTGGGGTTTAATACCATAAAGCCTTGTCGGATAATTCCGTCGTACTTTTTAAATGAACCGAATACGAGTATTTTACCGCTTTTTAACTGAAAGGCTTTACTGATGTTCCCGCCTTCAATGGTTTTAAGCACCAGGCTTTTGTCCACCGTGCCATCGGTATTTAACATCACCAGGCCTTTGGAGGCAAATCCGTTATAATTGCTAAATGCACCAGCAACCAGGTATTTGCCGGAGGTTGCACTGTAGGTAAGGGCATTGATGGCATCGTCGGCACCAGTGCCCGAAGGGTAAGTTGGATCTATAAGTCCATTGGTGCCAATGCGCGTAATGCGGTTGCTGTTTAAACCCTGATAGGTGGTAAATGAACCCACGAGGATAATTTTGCCGTCGCTTTGCATTAATGCATCACTAACGGGGCCATTGCCGGCAACCAAAGGCAAATTGGTAGCTACATTAAAATTATAACTCGAATCCATTTTACCATTCATGTTCATTTTTAACAAGTTGTTGAGTTTGGTATAGCCCACTACTTTATTGTCGCGTGTAGAACGCTCGTAGAAAAATTCGGCATAGTTAGTAAAGCTGCCTACCACATAAATGCTGTTGTTGTAATTGAAAACTTTGTTTACTACACCATTTACGCCGCCATTAAAGGTGGCTACGGTATCGTAAGAATGGTCGGAGGTTTTACCTACTACTTCTACTACCGTTGAATCGACAGAACCATTACTGTTTAAGCGGGTTACGCTGTTCATGCCGATAACGTTGTTGTAAGTAGTGAGTGTACCGCCTACGATAAACTGTCCACTTGCCAACCTGAGGATAGAAGATATGGGGCCATTTGCACCTTTACCTGTTGAAAAACCAGAAGTAATAAAACCGTTTGCATCAGTTAATACGATGTTGTTGATGGGCTTTTTGATCGTGGCTGCAGCCATGTAATTGCTAAAGGAACCCACCATTACCAGGTTGCCATTGGCTAAGGGTAAAACCTGCCTGATGCTGGCGAAACTGGTATTTGAAGCAAAAGTGGCATCAATCTCAACCTTGCCTTCTACGCGGTAAGCCGGGCCAAAAAAGATCTGGTCGCCTACAATCAGTGTAGTTCCGCCTGTGCTGGCACCCGCCGGAAAAAGTACGGTAATGGCTTTGTCGGTTATTTTGGTAATGCTGGCTTCGGTATCGTTAATGTAAAACTTAACCTTGTCTTTAAAAGGTATGAGTCCGGTTACCTCGAAGGTAATTTGGGTTGCCCCGTTTACCTGTTCGGTGTCGGCTACATCAGAAGCGAATTTAATACCCAGCGCTACTTTACCTCCTGCATAGGGATCTTCGCTAATGGGATTTTCCTTTTTACATGATGCGAAGGAAAGTGCCAGCAGCAGCAGGCAGACCAGATGGGTATTTTTAAAAATTTGTTTATTTCTTAACATAATGCTGTTTTTATTAATTCCCAATTCCATTTTCTATTGCTATCGAATTAAAATAGGCGCTGTTAAAGCCAAAGGAGTGCTTTTCCATTTTAAGTGCGTGTACAATCCCGTTTGTGGGGTTGATATCAGATGAAGCTACTGGTGCGTTGATCCAGAAGGCTTGCGGGCGCGAGAGATCGGGGATATACGAAATCATCAGTTGCCTGTAGCCTGCATATTTTACCCTAACCTCGTTGGCAGTACCAGCATTGGTTACGGCATCGTTATACACCACGCCAATGTTCAAGGGCGCACCGTTGTACGAAAGATAACCCTGCCCTTTGTAGGTGTTCAGGGCCAGCGTATCAACCTGACTGTAATCTTTAAGACGGTTGGTGCCTTTAAAGACATAAAGCGAAAGTGCTGTTTTCCATACCGCGGGTTTAATATCCGAAAGTTTGTTTACGGTATCTTTACCGGTTGAGCGGAGCTCTTTGTTCAGTGTACGGATAGCGCGGTTAATGGTTGGATCAGTAGGAGCAAAAAAGGTAATGTTATCGCCGCTAAAAGTACTTTCCATGCCGGCCAGTTTAATTACCTGGGTTAGCGTATCGAAATGCAGGGGTTTGGCCTGTAGGTACTGCAAAATGGTACCCTCAAATTTGGCTTCTTTTACGCCCCCATCAATGTAGTGTTCGTATTTTTTGCAGCTAAAGGCTAATCCGGTAAGTACAAGTACCAGGCTCAGCAATAGTGTGTTTTTGTTAAACTTATTCATGTTTAAGGTGTGCTTTAATGGGTTAGCGCCAGTAATTGTTCAAAGTCATGTAGGGGTTGTTAAGGGTTGCACTGGGGTCGATTGGCCAGGTCCATGCACCCGCCTGAAACGCTGAAAACGAAAGTGGGTTAGGTGTAAACTTAGGGTCGAGAATTCTTCTGGTGCGTACCAAATCGTAAAAGTGGTGCCCTTCGCCCATGAGTTCCTTCCCTCTTTCTAAAAAGATGGCATCTTTAATTTTCCCTTCGCCCGGGTTTGCCGGAAAGAGATCGGCACCGGCACGGGCCCTGATTACGTTGAGCAAGGTTGCTGCCTCGCCATCCCTGCCCAGTTCGGCCAGTGCTTCGGCGTGCAGTAAAATGGCATCGGCCAAACGGAAAATAATGGGGTTATCATCAAGAGACTGAACAAGTGCTGCCCTGTTAAAAAATTTGTAGAACTGCCACAAGCCTGTTTCGTCGTAAATATTCTCATCAAACCAGATTGTTTTTCTTTTATCGGTACCATCTTCAGGATAAATCCTTTTCATGTAATCGCTTTTATAAGCCATTTCCGAATAAGGCCTGTCGCTGGGGAAGAAAGGAATATGCACTACCGAGAAGGAATATTTATACCTCGCATCGGCAACCGATTCGCCGGTATTATCGCTCAGTTGAACCTCGAAAAGACCTTCCTGCGATTTACCAAACATGATGAGGTAAGTTTGTTCAATCGGGATTAAGCGATAGGCTTTTTGCTGATCTACACCTATATCCTGCAGTTCGTTACCGAGTTGGTCTACTGCATCGTAATAGCTGGCTGAATTGGCGGCATCAAAACCGGCACACCACATGTTCATGTGCATCATTAAATCAATGGCTCCACCACGCATGGCCCTGATGCCTCTAAAAGTAGGATCGCTGTAGGTCCAGGGCAAATCGTTTTTTACGGCACCTAAATCGGCCAGGCAATTTTTAAAAACCGTAACCATGTTGGTACGCGGCAAAGCTTCCTGGTTATAGGCTTCGGTATAATAGGGTACATCGCCAAATAACCTGGTTAGGAAGAAATAAGATATGCAGCGCATAAAAACAGCCTCAGCAATATATTGTTTCTTTTTCTCCGAGGTAAGGATGTTGTCTGGCATTTCTGCTACCTCTTTTACCATAATGTTAGCCGCCTGGATCACTTTGTAAAAGGGAGTCCATTGCTGGATCAGATCATATCTCGATCTTAGCTGAAACCATTCGTTAATGGCATTGGCTTCGTAACCAGGTAATGAACGGTCGGCACGGGCCGCAATGGCCATTTTAAGGTTGTTGGTGGCCATGTAGTCAAAATCAATCCGGCCCGGATAATTTTTGACAGAAGACCTTGCCCATCCGCACCGGGTATCGCCGATTTCGAAAAGTACATTTTTCATCGATGCTTCTCTAAACAAGCGGTACAAGCCCAAATCGTAGCTTTGTACATCGGCTTCGTTTTTCCAGTAATTGTTGCCCGATAGTTTACTGAGCGGCTCTACGTTTAAGAACTTTTTACAGCTAAAGTTTACACTCAACAGCAGCAGTGCTGCTAATAGATATATTGTTTTTTTCATCGTGTTCCTGTTTATAATTGAATGTTTAAGCCCAAAGCATAGGTTCTGCGTACGGGGTAACCACCAGAGCTATCCCGGCCCAGCGAACTCACAGTTTCGGGATCGGCACCCGAGTAAAAACTAAAAGTGTGGATGTTGTTGGCTGTAGCAAATACCCTTAAGCTGGTAATGCCCAGACGTTTGGTTAACTGTGGCTTAAAGTTGTAACCCAGTGTTACCGTAGCCAGTTTTAGGTACGAACCATCTTCCTGAAACAGGGTTTGGTTATAACGGAAAGGCAAAAACTGTGTCGATTTATCGGTCGCCCCATAGTTTCCGTACCGCAAATAATCGTAGGGATTAGGATAATTTGCAATATCGCCCGACTGGCGCCATATATTGTATTCGCTTATGGGTACCAGGTTATTGGCCGAAAAAGGCGAAGCAAAGTTCTGAAAGCCCGAAGCCAGCGGGTTGTTCAGGATATCGCGGTGCCAGGTATAAGCTATAATTACGTTAAGCGAAAAGCCCTGGTACGATACGAAGTTGCTGATACCACCGTTAATTAATGGCTGGGAGTTGCCGGCCCCCACCATATCTTTCGAGTCGAGTACGTAATCGCCATTGATATCGGCATAATACGGATCGCCTGCCTTGAAATACACGGGTACAGCACCGTTAAAAGTATGGTAACGGGTACCATTGGCCGGGTTAACTGGCACGTCATCATTGGTAGCAAATACACCTTTAAAATTGTAAAGGATATTGGTTAAAGAGTTGCGGCCCAGGCGGTACAATATGGCTTGTCCGGTAGCGCCTCCCTCAATTAAGATCTGACGGGTAGCATCAGGAAGGGCGGTAATTTTTTCCTTATTGTAAGCGCCGTTAATGCTCAGGGTCCAGTTTACCTTGCTGGTAGCCGGCAATGGCCTGAAACTTAGAGCCAGTTCATAACCGATGTTTACGTTGCTAACCTCGTTGGTTTTAAGTTTGGTAAAGGCATTGTGTGTAGTAATGTTCTTTTGCCAAAGCTGGTTATCAACCATTTTGTAATAAGTATCGAAGGTTAGGGTAATGCGGTTTTTAAAGAGGTTTAAATCTAAACCCGCATTGTACTGGGTAGTAGAGGTGGGCAATAATTTAATGTTGGGCAGGTTGTTAAAATCGATAGCCGTAGTTGGAATACCGTTGTAATTGCCATAATAATCATAAGTACCATTGGCGTCGAATACGCTACCCACCGGGGCAATGTTTCTACCCCACGATAGGCGGAGCATACCTACATCGAGCCATTTGGAGTTGGCCAGGAAGTTTTCTTTGTTGAAATTCCATTTTACAGCCAGCGATGGGTTTTTAGCCCATGGTGCATTTAAACCTGTACTCGAAGTACCATCTAAACGGAAAGTAGCCTCGATGAGGTATTTGGTTTTGTAGTTGTAAGATAAACTTCCGGCGAGCGATGCTGCTCTCGAATCGGAGTAGTTATCTAACACCCCGCCACCCGAGCTTGCTGCTGCAGTGCCGAAGGGCCCCTGGTACTGATCGTTGGTATACTGATTTTGCTTAATGGCATGTGCCTGGAAATTGCGCACATACACCTCAGAGAAAACGTAGGCACCCAGGTTATGCACATCTTTTTGAAAGGATTTGTTAAAGCTTAACATGGCCCTGTTGTATAAGGTGCTGCGCTTATCGTTGTACGAGTAAACACCTGCCACATTGTTATTTAATATGGCGGGGTTAAAGGTTTCGGTGGTTCCCATCGAGTAATCGTAACTGGTGATGTTAGAGAGCGCCAAACCGGTAAGAAATTCGTAACGGGCCTCTACGCTGGTTTTAATGTTGCCAGCTTTATTGTCGTTATCAACAATTAAAGCACCCAAAGCTGCACTGCTGTTAATTAAACTGGGGCCGGGCAATAAAGATGAAGAGCCTGCACCTGAGGCTACTCCGGTTTGCAGTAAACCATTACCACTCCCTTTTTGGGTGTTACCCAAACTGCTTGATAGGATAAGGTTTACATTAAATTTAGGACTGGGTTTGTAACGGGTATTCATGCTCAGCGAGTAGCGGGTAAAACCGGTATTTTCCTGAATCCCCTTTTCATTGTAATAACCCACGTTAATTTTATAGTTAAAAGAATCGTCGCCACCGCTTGCATTTACATTGTGCTGCTGGTTATAGGTAGAGCGGTAAAAAATGCTTTGCCAATCGGTAGAGTTGTTGTAAAAGGCATTTAAACTATCGGCCAGCATGGGTGTGTTGTCGATACTTTGGCGCGCCGAATATATATTGGTTCCATAAGTGTAAATTTCCCAAAGCCTTAAATTACTTTCGGCAGCACCACCAATTACCTGACGCAGTTTAGGCGGGGTGTTGAAGAAAAAGTTGGTTGAGTACTGAATAATCGGGGTTTTCGATTTACCTCTGCGGGTATTGATTAAAATTACCCCATAAGCACCCTGTGCACCATAAAGGGCTGTTGCACTGGCATCTTTTAAGAAGTTGATTTCTTCAATATCCTCGGGTGGGATTAATGATAAGGGACTAATGCCCGGGCCGTTGCTCGAAAAGCCATACTGGTAATCGGTATTTAAATCAACCGGTACCCCATCAATTACGAACAAGGGTGAGGTTGGAGTTAAAAAGGCATTATCGCCCGAACCGGTTACGCTGATGCCGGATAAACCACGCATATTAATGGTTGGTGCCGCACCCGGACTACCTGTATTGATCTGGATGTTTAAGCCCGGTACTTTGGCCTGAAACAATTCGGCTACGTTACTTACAGGCACATCCTGGATATCTTTGCCTTTTAATGAGGTTACCGCCCCCATTACGGTTTCTTTTGTTTTTTGGGCGTAACCCACTACCACAATGTCTTCCAATGAGGTACGGTCTTCGGCCATTACAACCTTGAGGTCGTTTTTGCCATTTAACTTTACCGTAACATTTTTATAATTGAGGTATTTGAAGGTTAGTGTTGCGTTATCGGGTACGCTTACCGTAAATGAACCATCATCTCTGGTCATTCCTATTGCCCGGGTAGTGGTACTGGCCATAATGGTTACGGCTGGTATGCCGTTTCCATCACTTTTATCTACCACCTTACCCTTTACGCTGATGAGGGTTTGGGCCGATACTGTGCCCCCCCATACTGCCAGCGTTACCAAAAACAATAAATTTAGGATGTATTTTTTAGTCATATCTGTATTGTAAAAACTCATGTTCAACTTATTTTTCTGGGGATTAGTCGTTGGTAAACCGCGGGTTATCTTTATTAAACCAGAAAATGACTTCCCAATCGCCCTTTTCGAAAATGGCAAAGTCTAAACCCAGGTTGGCCTCTACCCTGAAGCCACCAAAACCAATGCGATCGTAAGCGAAAGCCACGCGGGCTCGAGTACCGTTAGCGTTGGTGTAAGGCGTTGGGATGGTTACAAGTGGGATGGGATAAGCGGCATCGTACTTTACAGCCGTAGTGCTCATTTTCATGTTAAAGCCATGTACCAGTTTTGTCCAATTGGTGAGTTTAAATTTGGCGGGGTCGATGGGTTTGAGCAGGGTATCTAAAAACTTAAATGAAATGGAATTGCCTTCGCCCACTTTATTAAACAGGATGGTTACATCGCTGCTGGATAAAGGCTGTCCGGATTTATCGCCCACTATACCGTTCAGTAATGTTGGGGTAATGGTGCCGCCTGTATTGGCCCCGGTTAGCGGATTAATGCGGTTGGGCTCGTAAGGCAGCTCTCTTTGCGGCTGCAATACCAGGTTATTGAAATATTTACGGCCGCCATTGTTCGATACTTCTACGTCGAAAACATAGCCCGAATCGGGCAATGCTTTTACAATATTGCTTTTGGCCTCTGCCCACATGATAAACTCGCCCGAGTGCTCGCCTACTTCAAACAGGGTATGCTGCTCGGTGCTGCGTTTGGCTTCAATTTCCTGAATCGATTTCTCGCTCCCATCGTAGGCTTTTTTCCACACCAGTACAGGAAAGGGTTTTAACAACTCGGGGCTGGTAATGCCATCGCTATTGCGCATGGCCACGATTTTGAAGGTGAGTGGTAAGGATGAGCTTTCGATATTAAAATTATCGCCCATTAAAGTGGTACGGCCCAGTATGGGTTTGTAAACGGTTTGTTTAAATCCGGCATCCTTATTAAAGGCATCGGTATCGCTCGGCAATAATTTTTTGCAGCCCAGTATGGCCAATGCGCCAATGGCTACAAAAAATAAGGCAATTGATTTATTTCTTGGTATCATATAACTGAATGATTTATTTATTTAATCGGATGAGGAATTCGCCGAAACCAAATTCGTGCGAAGCCGAAAGCACGTGGATAATGGCATTGTTGGTTTCAATATTTACCGCCTGGGTAGTGGCCGATTTCCATTCTTTGGTATACTGCGAGTTTTTAATGTCGCTGTAAACCACCCCTTTTGGACCACCAAAAACATAACCGCTGGCATTCGAGTTCAGCTCCTGCGCATTCATGCCATATTTAAAATGGGTGCTGGTTAAAAAGGCTCCATCAGCAAAGTGCAGGCTATCGGTGGTTATTTTTGTGCTTACAATGTAGCGGTCTAATAAAATACCCAGCTGGCCAGCATCCAGATTGGCAATACCCAATGCTTTTTTATTCTGGCTTAACCTGAGGTTGTTCAGGGCGTTTAGTGCCACTGAAAAATTGCGGTTGGTAAGCGAAAACACGGTAATGGCTTTACTGTTGCTTAAGGTATCTTTTGCCCAGCTTACCCGCTCGCATACTTTAAGCAGCGAATCGTATTTACCGGTTTGCGATTTAAGGTAGGCATAAGCATTGCCATCAAATACATTGGCTTCGTTTTCATAGTTGTAGGCGCCATTGTCTTTTTTGCAGGCAAGGGCAAACAGGGCTATGGCCATACAGCAGGCTATATTTTTAATACTTTTTATCATCGTTACCTCCAATATTCGTTTTGAGTAATTTTTGCATTGGTGCTTAGCACTTCTTCATCAATAGGCCAGTAAATGCCGCCTTTTTTAATCAGGTCGGTAAATTTTGGGTCGTTGTTTTTTAGTTTGTTGTAGCGTACCAGATCGTACCAGCGCCAGCCTTCGCCCATTAACTCCCTCCGGCGTTCGGCAAAAATGGCGTCAATCAATCCGGCATTTGTACCCTTGTACAGGCCAATACCACGACTGTTGCGTACAATGTCCAAAGCATCTGTAGCATCTTCCATACTGCCTATAGCAGCCAGCGATTCGGCATAAAGCAGTGTAATTTCTTCTATCCGGGTAAAAATTAAAGCTGAGCTGTAAATGGCCAGTGTACCGTCGGTAGAGGCATTGCGGATACATTTTACTTTGCTGAATACGGTGTTTGAAGTACCATAACCGCTGAAATAATCGGATACGGGTAAACCGGTAAGGGGATCGAACCTGAACCTGAGGTCGTTTGCTTCGTTAAATATGCTTGCAATTACATCATCAGGCATTTTAATTTGCGGTACAGCTTTTGAAATGATGGGAGCTGCCAGCGCCAGATCTTCGATATGGCCTACAGCGCTCATTTCGGCAGTATTGTAGTTAAACGGAAAGCCTACCAGTTGCGAGGCGTTATTGCCATAAAACAGGCCATCTACCTTGGTGAGGTTTTGTGTGGTGGTATAAATGGCACCACTTAAACCAAAGTTGGTCATTACAAATTTCGAGTAGGCAACGGCATCGAGGTATTTTCCCTGCCAGGCTGCAATATGTGCCAGAATGGAATAGGCCGAAATGCGGTTCAGTAAGATACCATCCCAGTGCGGGGCAACCTTACCGTAATAGGTTTGCTGGTTGAAACCGTTTTGCAATGCACCATAGCGGTAAGGCAAAGCATTAACAACGGCCAGCAATTCGCTGGTGGCAAACTGCAATACAATTTCTGATGCTACTTTAGGCCGTTCGATAAAATTACCGTCGGTAGAGGCCGTAATCAGCGGGATATCGCCCCAGATCCTGACCATGTAAAAGTAGGTAAAGGCCCTGAGTGCCCGCATTTGAGCAACATCAATCTTGTAATTTTCTTCGGTGTATTGCTTGTCGTTTTTTAAAATTTCGCCGGCACGATCAATAAAAACCGTACAGCTGTTAATTACGGCATAGAATTTACGCCAGTTGCTTAATGATTTTACTACCGGATAAGGTGCATTTAAGTTGTTTTCGGCAATAGCCTTTAAATCCAGGCGGGAGGTGGCTTTAAAATCGCCCATGCGCACATCGCCATACAGCCAGTGGGCATTATTATCGGCCAGTGCAGCCCTGAGTAAGCCGTACGAACCCAGCAGGGCCGAGCGGGCATCGGCTAAACTTTTCCAGTTGTTGCTTTCGTTTACCAGGTGGGTAGAATCGATATCGAGTTCTTTGTTACAGCCCGATAGCAATACCGTACCGAATAGCATAAACATCCCTATCTTTTTGATTACGTTTCTGGATGGTTTTATTTTGTTATACATGTGGATGTGCTTATAAATCAATTTTTAAACCTAGTGTGAATGTTCTCGGTATTGGCAAGCCATAACCGGTATCTTCGCCGGTATAGCTCACCAGTTCCGGATCGCCGCCGGTATAACTTTTTAAGGTGTACAGGTTAAGTGCTGAGGCGTACACATAAATTTTCCGGAAGGTTTTGTTAAAATACCTGAAGCTCGAGATGTCGTAACCCAGAGAAACAGACCTTAACTTGGCATAAGAACCATTTTCGATAAAAATATCCTGATCGGTACGGTACGATTGCACAGCACTCCATGGATTGTAAATTGGGTAATCGGCCACATTAATGCCTTTTTGCCAGAAAGTGATTTCGTTTACCGAGTTGATGTTGTTATTGCCGGTTTTGTTGATGAAATCGAGCTGGTTGGCTGCCGATTGGTTAATGATGCTTCGTTTTAAGGCGAAGTAGATGTTGAAATCGAGGTTAAAGCCCTTGTAGCTCAGTGTGCTACTAAAATTGCCGACAATGCGGGGCATATAACCGCCCATGGCTACCTTATCGTTTTCATCGATGATGTAATCGCCATTCTGGTCTTTCCATTTCGGATCGCCACCATGCAGTTTCAGGCCTTTGTAGGTCATGATCTGGAAGTTGGCTGGATTTACAGGTACATCTACATCGGTTTGGTAAACGCCCTGACTTTGCAGTACCAGAATCTGATCGACCGGTTTGCCTACAGTAAGTTTTTGTGTGCCAATGGTAATCTCGTTCAGGTTGTTGGGCAGGGCTTTTAATGTATTTTGGTTAAAAGCAATATTGAAATCGGCATTCCAGCCCAGCGTACTGGCCTTAGGCTTAATGATTTCGGCCGAAAGTGCCAGTTCTATGCCTTTATTGTTTACATCCATGCCGCTTTTGTACTCTTTGGTGTAGCCCGATTCGGCATTTACCGGCACGCCTAAAAGCATGCGTTTGTTGGTTTTAGAATAGAAAGACAGGCGGGTTTGCAACCTGTTGTTTAAGAAAGCGGCATCGGCGCCTAGTTCAAGTGCCTGTACATAGGCCCATGGAATATCGTAACCAATCCAGCCCGAGCTGTACGGGCGAGAAAGTGTACCAATACCACCATAAGAACCTACTGATTTATTGGAGCTCCAACCCAGATCGCTTACATATTGCGGGCCTGCACCATACATATCGGTAATGTTAAGCGTACCTAAACGGCCATACGAGGCGTTTAAGCTTAAGTTATTCAGTACACCGCTTTTAAGGTATTTAGTAATGTCCCATTTGGTGTTTACCGATGGCGAAAAGAACCACCTGTTATTGGCCTGCATGTTCGAGGCGCCATCGGTACGGGCTACCAGGGTAGCAAAAAACTCGTTGTTCAGGGTATAATCAAAACTGCCGTATAAAGAGCTAATGTTGATTTTTTGTTTATCGGTAAATTTTTTGGTGAAAAAGCCCTGAGGTTGTAAATAGTCTTTCTCATTAACATCGCCATCTACACTGTTAATCCGTATATAATCGCTGGTACCTTTATAGCCCTGCAGGTAGTTGTATTTATTTACATCGCGCGAAAGCGTATGGCCGAACAATGCCTTAAATACGTGGGCTTTGTTTACTTTAAAATTGTAAGCAATGGAGTTATCGATGTTTAAACGCTGGTTGTAGGCATAAAAATTAGATACGTAGTTGTTTCCATCCATTAAAGTGGTGGGGTAAAATAAATCGCGCATGCCCTCATTGTAATCAAACGATACGCGGCTAATGAAATCGAAGTTCATGTACCTGGCATTGGCCGAGAACGAGCCTTGTATTACATTGTTGATATTGTTATCGATGGTTTTGTTTTCGTACTCGCTTAGGTAATTGCCATAAATGGTTTTATTTGGAGCTATGGGGCTAATGAGGTCGGGTACGTATTGCATTTCTGCAAAACGATCGCGCAATGAGCGGTTGCGGTCGCGGTTAAGGCGGGTAGCATTAACCATGGTTGAGATGGTGAGCCATTTCAGCGGCAGTACATTGATAAAGAAAGCTGCATTGTAGCGGTTCAGGCGCGTATCGTCGGCATTGCCTGCGTTAGAAGTATTGCCGGCAAAAAATCTGAAGTTAGATCGCGAGGTTCCACCGGTTATGCTGGCATTGATGGTATGCAGTGCTGCGTTTTTGTAGTACAGGTCGGTCCAGTCTGAACGGCCGTAATAGTTTTCGTTAGTGGCATCGGCCAGGTAAGCCGGGTATTTGTCGAAATCTTCGGGCTTAGCATACTTATTGTAAAAAATACTACGCAACAGGCTTTCGTCGCGGCCATTGGTGGTGGTTACCTTGTTTTTACTGGCAAAACCGAAATAGCTGTTTACCGAAATTTCGCGGTTGCCCTGATGTGCATTTTTGGTGGTAATTAAGATGGCGCCATTGGCAGCGCGCGGACCATAAATAGAAACGGCTGCCAAATTACTGATTACGTTTATAGATTGGATGTTATCGAGATCGATGGCAGATAACAGATTGGTGGCGGGCCCTATTGGCGAAAAATCGTATTCCTGTACATTATAAACAAAAGGATTATCGCCGATTAAAGGAATACCGTTAATAAAAACAGCAGGCTGCGATTCTGCAACATTGGTTTTAGAAAGTAAAGGACGGCTTAAGCCTCGTAACAGCATCGATTGGTTGGCACTGCCCGGCTCGCCGGTAATTTCCTGCACATACAAGCCTTTAGTATTGCTTTTTAAGGCTTGTTGCAGGGAGATAAAAGGATATTTGCTTACCTGATTGAGTTTTACGGTATCTGTATTTCTTTTGGATACATAGCTTACCAATACCACCGAATCGATGGCAGCTGGCTGTTTTGCTTTTTTGGTGGTATCCTGAAAGCAGATGCCAACCGGGTTAACTGCGCTTTTTCCATACGATTTAAGGTTAACTGCACAGTTAATCATGGTGGATAGCACTAAAAATAAACCCATTTTTTTGGGGATGTTTTTAAATAAACATACCGGTTGAAACGGGTTTAGGTATGGATCCAATGCTTGATTTTTTTTGTTCATTTTATATCATGTTTGTTGGCTTGTCTATTTAAAAACAGCAATACAGATCCACCCACACCTTTCGGCAGGGCAATAAATTACCGGGCCACTATTGTGGCTATTACATCAACAGCATGAAAAGGGCTTGTAGCTGCTCTTCATGGTGTTATGCACCGGGTAAACTGTTTAACTGTTTTTACCTTTAAAATTTGGGGGCTTGCTTAATTCGGTTGTAAATTTTGGCCTTGAACTGGAAACATTAGGATTTTGGCATCACCGCATAATAGTGCTGTTAGGTACGTTCGGTGGTAAGGTTGCAGGGGCAACAGTACGCCTGGTAACAAACAGCCGAAAGGAATTGGGATCGAAGCCTGGTAAACCTTCAGAAAGCCATGTTTGTGAAGTAGTGGTTTTTTCATAATTAATCGTTTTGGTTAATTTGTTTTATAAGCCTGCTTTTGGGGACAGCCTGCCTATAAGGTTTTCATATCTTCCCCGAAGCCGGAAAGGATATGGGTTTGGTTAAATCAAAACTGCTATATTCTACTTTAAAAAAAGATGAAAATCCTTAAATAAAAGGTAGAAAATCGGGTATAATTGCCTGAAAATCGACTATTTAGTTCAAAAGCCTGTTTGGGCATTTACTTTTCGGTTGGGTAGCTTAAAAAAAGCTGGCTCGGCTAGCTTTCTCTCTCGGAACATGCCGGCTAAACGCCAAAATTTAATTAAAACATAACCTTCAAGTAAAATTCAGGCCACATCTTTTTCATTTCTTAGGCTTAAAAATTAATCATCCCCTATGATCTGCTTGAAAGAATTTGAATACATCTATATCCGCCATTGGGAGAAACTGTATGCATTCTGTTTTCGGATGACCAGGGATGAGTCTCTTTCGCAGAATTTTGTGCAGGATATTTTTACTGATCTGTGGGCGCGCAAGACCGAAGTAAACATTGTTTCGATAGAAAATTACCTGTTTAGGGCCGCTAAAAACCAGATTTTAAAAGAATATCGGCGGAAAAAGACGGATACCACCATTATGGAAGATAATTTTGAAAATTACCTGATCGATAATGTGGGTACACTCGAAACGGAACTGATGGATCAGCTGTACGGACTGCTGCAGCGCCTGCCCGAAAAAAGGAAAGAGATTTTGGTAATGAGCAAAATACAGGAGATGGATATTGATGAAATTGCCAAAGTACTTAACCTCTCTAAACAAACGGTTAAAAACCAGCTTACATCAGCTTTAAAGCAATTGAGGTTTCATACCAACGAAACATCGGGACTTATTATGCCTTTTGGCTTTTACCTGTTAATACTGCTTAAACATAGCTTAACGATTTAATAACAGGCAGCAATAGTACTATTTTGACTCATTTGGTACTTATACACGAATATTAGTACTATGATCGAAAAAGAAATGCACTACCTGGAGTACCTGGTAGAAAAACAAGAAAAGGGAACCATTACTGAAGCAGAAAGAAGATTGCTCGATCATTTCTTTAGCGAAGAATACCAGCGTGCCGAATGGGATGGGGAGCAGATGGGTAAAAAAGCAGCGGTTTCTGCAGGCATATATACCCAGATTAAAAAACAGGCCCATTTTGCCAAATCGTGGACGAGTTACATCAAGTACGCTGCGGCTGCGCTGGTTGTGCTTATCGTGGGTGCAGGGATTTTGTTA
This sequence comes from Pedobacter sp. KBW01, assembly GCF_003852395.1. Classification (NCBI taxonomy): domain Bacteria; kingdom Pseudomonadati; phylum Bacteroidota; class Sphingobacteriia; order Sphingobacteriales; family Sphingobacteriaceae; genus Pedobacter; species Pedobacter sp. KBW01. Next base: position 40,199 of record NZ_QAJQ01000016.1, on the reverse strand, counting down.
AATGCTAAAATTAACCCGAAAGAAGTTACACTCAGTACAGCGGCTGCTACCGATTCGGTAAAGCTGGCTGATGGAAGTGTAGTGTACCTTGCAGCTCATTCAACGTTTCGCTATCCGCAGCGTTTTGCGCATCAGGTAAGGGCTGTAACCTTAGTAAAAGGGGGGGCTTTTTTTAAGGTGGCCAAAGACCATAAACACCCATTTATTGTTAGTTCGGGCGCAGTTAGCATCAAGGTATTGGGTGCCTCGTTTCATATCGGGCTCGATAACGATAAAACAAGTGTAAAGGTTGTTGCCGGCTTTGGTAAAGTTACTTCTGCTAAGCAGATGGTATTTCTAAAACCGAACGAAAGTGCGGTATTTACCGCTGCCGCAGGCCCTCACTATATGTCACTTTGACTTCCGCCCGCCTGATCGGACGAGTGTTTCAGGGGCTCTTCTTAACTAAGCCGCGCAATGGAGAGATGCTGAAATAAATTCAGCATGACGGATTGGGTTTTCTGCGCCCTACGCGGAATGACGGATTAGGAAAGTGATCACCTCTCTATCGTCACCCTGTCTATATTTTACATCGGATCAGCATATGGATTTAACTTAAACTCCACCTTTCAAGCTATACACTTCACCGTTATAATACGGTTGGAGCAACTTAGCCGCCATTTTACTCTTTTGGCCTGTTTGGCAGTAACATACCACCTGCCTGCCAGCCGGAATACGGTCGATAGCGTTGTTTAAATCGTATAGGGAAATATGCATCCCTCCAATGTTGTGTTCTTCGTGCTCGTAGGCTTCGCGTACATCGATTAAGCAAACCTCTTTGGGTTTTGTTTCCAGCCAGGTCGTTAAGGTTTGACGGTCTATTTCTTTTATGGGCGGTTCGTTTTTTATTTGAGTAGGCTTATTGTTTGTTGCCGTTGTATCGGCTTTAATGCTAAACACGTAGCTGGTATTGTTTAACAGATCAACACTCATGAGTTTGTCGGCCAGGGTTTGGCCTACTTCACAAATAAGTTTAATGGTTTCGTTGGCCATGTATAAACCAATGAGGCCGGGTAGGGTGCCTATTACCCCACCATCGGCACAGCTAATATCTTCGCTGGGTGGCTCGGGGTATAAATCCCTGTAATTTACCCCGCCGTTATGGTTAAAAACGGCAATTTGTCCTTCAAATCTTAATATTGATCCAAATACAAGGGTTTTGCCCAAGGCCACACAGGTATCGTTAACAAGGTAACGGGTATCGAAATTATCAGAACAATCTACTACCAGATTGTAAGGACTGCAAATATCTTTGGCGCAGGTGGCATCGAATCTTTGTACGTAGCTGTTTAGGCTAAGATGGGGATTTAGCAGTTTTAGTTTTGCGCAGGCCACAGTGGCTTTTGACAGGCCAATATCGGCAGCATTAAATAGGATTTGCCGGTGCAGGTTACTCAACTCTACCACATCATCATCTACAATACCTATTTCGCCTACGCCCGCCGCTGCCAGGTATTGCAGTACGGGGCAACCCAATCCGCCGGCGCCGATAACCAGTACTTTGGCGGCTTTCAGTTTTTCCTGCCCTTCAAGCCCAAATTCGGGCAATAGCATTTGCCGCTGGTAGCGTTGTTGTTCTTCTTTTATTAACATGATTTGTTGATCAAACTCATATCCCAGTCTTTCCAAATGGGTTCGTAGCCCTGTTTTCTGATCATGGCCGCAATTTCCTGTGACGAACGCTCGTCTGATATTTCAAACTGCTCTAACGATTGCGGCTCTACCTGATAACCACCCGGATTGGTTTTTGAACCTGCACTGATGGCGGTGATGCCAAGTTTGATTACCTGGTTTCTGAAGGCCATGGTTTCGCGGGTAGAAATGGAAAGCTCTACTTCGCTGTTAAATAAACGGTAGGCACAAATCAGTTGAACCAGTTCCTTATCGTTCATGGCTACTTTGGGTTCTAAACCTCCGCTAAACGGACGTAAACGGGGGAAAGAAATGCTGAATTTGCTTTGCCAGTATTGCTTTTCGAGGTAAGAAAGGTGCAGCGCCGTAAAAAACGAATCGGTACGCCAGTCTTCCAGGCCGATTAAAACCCCTAGCCCGATTTTATGGATGCCTGCCTGCCCCAAACGATCTGGTGTTTCCAAACGGTATAAAAAGTTCGATTTTTTACCTTTCGGGTGATGCTTGCGGTAGTCGTCCTGGTGGTAGGTTTCCTGATAAACCAGTACGGTATTTAAGCCGTGCGGAATAAGCGTTTCGTAATCGGCCACATCAAGGGGCTGCACTTCCATCGAAATGTGCGAGAAATGCGGGCTGATCAGATCGAGCACTTTTTTAAAGTAATCGGTATGCACACTTTGGTTGGCTTCGCCTGTAACCAGCAACACGTGATCGTAACCCATACCTTTAATTACGGCAACTTCCTGCATAATTTCCATCGGGTTAAGCGTTCTGCGTCTTACCTTATTGTCGTAACTGAAACCGCAATAGGTACAAATATTGTTGCATTCGTTGGATAGATACAGCGGAATATACATCTGTATGGTACGGCCAAAACGATCTAAGGTTAGCCGCTGACTAATCTGCGCCATATCTTCGAGGTAGGGCAAAGCAGCAGGCGAAATGAGTGCCTTAAAGTCTTCAAGGCTTCTTTGCTGCGTGACAAGGGCATTCTCAACGTCGGCCGCTGTTTTGTCGTAAATACTGGCTTTGGTATCGTCCCAGTTATACGATTCGAATAGGGAATTAAAACTCATCATCTAAAAATGCGGTTAGTGGACTGCTGGCTGCGGCATAATGTTGCTGCGCGCCAAGTTTAGCTTCGAAGGCCATTCTGCCGGCTTCCACAGCCAGTTTAAAAGCTACTGCCATATTGATTGGGTTTTTAGAAATGGCTATGGCGGTATTCACCAGCACGGCATCGGCACCAATTTCCATGGCTTTGGCGGCATCAGATGGGGCACCTATTCCGGCATCAACAATTACGGGTACCCGGCTCTGGCTGATGATGATTTCTAAAAAATCGATGGTTTTTAGTCCTTTGTTACTGCCAATTGGCGACCCGAGCGGCATTACAGCTGCTGTGCCTACATCTTCCAAACGTTTACATAAAACCGGGTCGGCATGGATATAAGGCAGCACCACAAAACCCATTTTAACCAGCTCTTCGGTAGCTTTCAGCGTTTCAATGGGATCGGGCATTAAATATTTGGGATCGGGATGAATTTCGAGTTTAATCCAGTTGGTTTCCAAAGCTTCGCGTGCCAACTGTGCGGCAAAAATGGCCTCTTTGGCATTGCGTACCCCCGAGGTGTTGGGCAGTAAGTTAATGTGTGGGTATTTTAGGTGATGCAAAATGTCATCATCTTTGGTTTTTAAATCAACGCGTTTAAGCGCCACAGTAACCAGTTCGGAGGCCGAAGCAATTAAGGCACTTTCCATTTCTTTTGCCGAACTGAATTTTCCGGTTCCGGTAAAAAGACGCGAGCTAAAGGTTTGATCTGCTATTTTTAACATAATTTTTTAAAAAGAGTTCAAGGCTAATTTGCTGTTCATATCAGCTAATACAGCCGATGTTTGGGTTTGGTTGGTCAATACTGCCGATACTGCAATACCATATACACCTGTTTCGAGAATGGCCTCAATATCTTCGGCTTCAATTCCGCCGATGGCAATAATTGGTGTGGTAATGCCTGCTTTCTTTACCTTCTCCATTAGTTTCTGGTAACCTTCGAGGCCAACTATGGGGCTCAGGTTTTCTTTGGTGCGAGTAAACCTGAAAGGGCCAAGGCCAATGTAATCAACTCCTTCGGCCACGCGTTGCAGAATATGTTCGAAAGTGTTGGCGGTGCCGCCAATAATCTGATCGGGGTTGATAATTTGCCGGGCCTGGGGTACAGGCATATCCTGCAGGCCTAAATGAACACCAAAGGCACCGGCAGCTTTGGCCAGGTGCGGGTAATCATTCACAATTAATTTTGCGTCGTAACGCTTGCATAATTCCTGTGCCGATAAAGCAAAAGGCAGTATTTCGGCTTCGGGTAGGTTTTTAATGCGAAGCTGGATCCATTTTCCTCCTGCCTGGAGTACCTGCTCAATGGCATCTAAATGGGTACCGGTTTTGGGTGCTTGTGAGATATATTGTAGGGGGTGGATCATTGCTGTAAGGTTAAAAGGTGCTGGCATTTTTCCTGTATTTTTTTAAAGTTGTTTAAAGCCTGTGCCGGATCGTTCCAGATACTGCCTAAAAGGGCAATTCCATCAAAGTTCATGGCTTTTACCTGGTCTATGTTGTTTATCTCAATACCGCCAAGCGCAATCAGTTTAGTGGTTTTGGGCCTATCTATGCTAAATCCGTTATGGGCAATACCCGCATAACCCGGTTTGGAAAGACTATTGAAAACCGGACCAAAGAAACTGTAATGGTATTGGTCAATTTGATCAATTTCTGCCATTTTGTGTATCGAGGTACTGAAAGTGTAAGGCTGGGTAAAATCACCAAAAGTACTGTTCTTTCTAAAACGTTCGGTATGGTGTATTCTGTTAATGTTATAATCGCCTGCCAAGGAATGGAAATGATGTAAGGCAATGCGGTTATGGTATTCGGGTAAAATACCATCCATAAATTTCCCGTGCGCCGCCTCATCTGCTTCTGGTTTGCGCAAATGAAAAATAGGTAAACCAGCCTCAAAAAGCTGGTTTACCAATAAGGTTTCATTTTTTAAAATCTTTGGATGCGCAATTACAATCAGTTCCATTGTGTTTTATGAATATATTTCGCTTCCTTTTTGGGTAAACTCTTTCGATTTTTCCTGCATTCCTTTGGTCAGTGCATCTGCGGTCTCCAGCCCTTGTTGTGCGGCATATTCGCGCACATCTTGTGTGATTTTCATAGAGCAGAAATTTGGTCCGCACATAGAACAGAAGTGGGCAATCTTAGCGCCTTCGGCCGGCAGGGTTTCATCGTGAAATTCCTTAGCGGTATCAGGATCAAGTGAAAGGTTAAACTGGTCTTCCCATCTAAATTCGAAACGTGCTTTACTTAAAGCGTTGTCGCGGTATTGCGCGCCCGGGTGGCCTTTGGCCAAATCAGCCGCATGGGCAGCAATTTTATAGGTAATTACCCCGTCTTTCACATCTTTTTTGTTCGGTAGGCCCAAATGTTCTTTAGGGGTTACATAGCAAAGCATGGCGGTTCCAAACCAACCAATCATGGCGGCGCCAATGGCCGAAGTAATGTGATCGTAACCCGGTGCAATATCTGTAGTTAAGGGGCCTAAGGTGTAAAAAGGCGCTTCCGAGCAGTGTTCGAGTTGTTTTTCCATGTTGGCCTTAATCAGGTGCATGGGTACGTGCCCGGGACCTTCAATAATGGTTTGTACATCGTGTTTCCAGGCAATTTTGGTTAGTTCTCCCAAAGTTTCGAGTTCCGAAAACTGCGCTTCATCATTTGCATCGGCAATACAGCCCGGTCTTAAACCATCGCCTAATGAGAACGCCACATCGTAAGCTTTCATAATTTCGCAGATTTCTTCGAAATGGGTGTAAAGGAAGTTTTCCTTGTGGTGTGCCAAACACCATTTGGCCATGATCGATCCGCCACGCGAAACAATACCGGTAATCCTTTTGGCTGTTAATGGCACATAACGAAGCAATACGCCGGCATGGATGGTAAAATAATCTACCCCCTGCTCTGCCTGCTCAATAAGCGTGTCGCGGAAGATTTCCCAGGTAAGGTCTTCTGCTTTCCCGTTTACTTTTTCTAATGCCTGATAAATAGGAACGGTACCAATAGGCACCGGCGAATTGCGGATAATCCATTCGCGGGTTTCGTGTATGTTTTTTCCTGTCGATAAATCCATAATTGTATCGGCGCCCCACCTACATGCCCAAACGGCCTTTTCTACCTCTTCTTCAATGGTTGAGGTAACTGCAGAGTTACCAATATTGGCATTGATCTTTACCAGGAAATTACGGCCGATAATCATCGGTTCCAGTTCGGGGTGATTAATGTTACATGGAATTACCGCACGGCCTGCGGCCACTTCTGCCCGTACAAATTCGGGGGTAATGTAGCCTTTTGGGGTATTGGCGCCAAAGCTGTTGCCCTGGTGCTGGTGGTTCATTACCTCGTGCTGGTTGCCAAGCTGTTCGTTTAAAATATCGATCTGCTGGTTTTCGCGGATGGCAATATATTCCATTTCGGCAGTTATAATGCCTTTTTTGGCGTAATGCATTTGCGATACATTGGCGCCTGCCTTTGCCTGATAAGGTTTATTGATATGGTTAAACCTTAAAATATCGAGTTTACTATCGGCCAGGCGCTGCTGTCCATATGCCGATGATAGCTGATCGAGCTGCGTTACATCCAGGCGGTCTTTTACCCATTGCTCGCGCAGGCGTGGCAAACCTTTCCTTACATCAATAACCGCGTTAGGATCGGTATAAGGGCCACTGGTATCGTACACCGTTACCGGCGGGTTTGGCTCGGTTAAACCAAATCCATTATGGATTTTAGTGTCGGTTAAGCGGATTTCGCGCATGGCCACATGTATATTGTGGATTTTGCCGGGCACAAATATTTTGGTAGATGCCGGAAACGGGCTGCGGCTGATTGCTTCGGCGTTAGGGGTTTTTTCTTGTTTCATATTAGAAGAGTGACTGAATGATTGAATGGGGAATAATTGAGTGATTGAATGACAGAATTGACGAATGAATGAAGGATTAATTGGACTGTATCTTCAATTAACTCATTTAAATCCAATCATTCGTCGATTTTATCCGCCCTGAGTAGCTTTAATGAGTATAATCTGATCGCCAGGCTGTAAGATATGCACAGGCCAGCTCGATTTCGGCACGATAGTTTGGTTAACGGCAATGGCCAGACCATTGGTTGCTGAAACTGCCAGATAATTAAGCATGCGTTCAATAGAACAGGCTTCGCCAAGAAAATGGTTTTGATTGTTTATAGTTACTTCCATGTTTAAAAAAAATTGGAAAAACTATAGAGATTGCCCCTAACAGGGTACGAAAAGACGGCAACAGATGTTGCACTCACTTTTCCCTTCGGCAGTACTAACTACATCAGGTTCGAAGGGTATTTCTCAGCACTAGGCACCCCTAAAGTTTTTTGTAAATATAGCGCTATAATTTACTAATGCAAATAAAAAATAAATCTGAGTCGGGCCGATGAAACTTATGATGAGCTTCTTATGATTGTATTATCAGTTTGAATTTATTGTTTGAAGAAAATAAACATAGATAAAATCTATTTTCTTTTATTTTAATATAGTTTCCGCTGTTTAGTGTTCATTTCCTTATATAGCGGTATCTTCGCGTGTAATTAAAATCGAAGTACATTATGGGGCAAACCTTATTACAACTGCAAAGCGGTGAACTTAATGGATCGGTATCGTTAAAATTAACTGAAAACCTGACCCACTTCCCTTTAGCCATATTTGACCTTGCCGATACACTGGAGGTACTGGATCTTTCGTTTAATAAGCTGTTTGCCTTGCCCGAAGATTTTGGCCGCTTAAAGAAATTACGGATTTTCTTTTGTTCTGAAAATCATTTTAAGGTGCTGCCTGAGGTACTGGCCGATTGCCCTCAGCTCGAAATTGTAGGTTTTAAGTCTAATCAGATCGAAACAGTGCCAGCCAAGGCATTAAACCCTAATCTCCGTTGGCTGATTTTAACCAATAACAACATCGCCACCTTACCTGATGAAATTAGCTTTTGCCCACGCATGGAAAAACTTATGCTGGCAGGAAACCGACTTGTGGCTTTGCCTGAAACGCTTAGCCGATGTAAAAACCTGGGTTTGTTGCGTATTGCGGCAAATAAGCTGCATGAGTTGCCACAATGGATAGCCACCATGCCTAAGTTAGCGTGGATTGCCTTTTCTGGTAATAATTTTAGTAAAACCCCTGCTGTTGAAAAACTTTCGGCCATCAACTGGCATGATCTGGAAATCAGCCATGTATTGGGCGAAGGCGCATCGGGTGTGATTTCGAAAGCCAACCGCACCATTAGTGATGAAATACAGGAGGTAGCGGTTAAGATTTTTAAAGGAGATGTAACCAGCGATGGGTTGCCGGAAGATGAAATGATGGCTTATATTGCTGCGGGTTTTCACCCCGGGCTGGTTAACCTGATTGGGCAGATTGCATTGCACCCTGAAGATAAAAAAGGTTTGGTGATGGAACTTATCCCGCATCATTTTTATAACCTGGGCAATCCGCCAAGTTTAGAGAGTTGTACACGCGATGTTTTTCCTGCTGATCGGGTACTGACTGAAAAACAGGTTTTAGGTATTGCAAGAATAATTGCTTCGCTGGCCAATCAGTTACACAGCGCAGGGATTATGCATGGCGATTTATACGCGCACAACACCTTGATTGATGATGAAGGAAGTGCTTTGTTCGGTGATTTTGGTGCAGCCAGTTTTTATAATCAGCTTAGCGCAAAACTGGTTTTTGCATTAGAACGCATTGAAGTGTTGGCCTATGGTTACCTGCTCGATGATTTACTGGCGTTGCACAGGCAATCTATTAGCAGAAAAGTTTTAGAAAGTATAGCTGCACTGAGGGATGCCTGTTTGGTGCCGGATGTGGCAAATCGCCCTGGCTTTCAAGATTTGGTAACAGAATTGAGTAAAATTGACTAGTCCCGCTTATATTTCTCAGGACTAGTCATATTTTTTAACCGTTGGTGGTAAAGTTAACCATCCACTGGATACCGAACCTGTCTTTAAAACTGCCAAAGTAATCGCCCCAGAACATATCAGCCATTGGCATTTCAATGGTTCCACCTGCTGAAAGACCATTAAACAACCTGTCGGCATCATCGCGACTTTCGGCTTGTAAATTAATGTACATGTTGTTTCCTTCTGTAAGTACATGGCCTGCAGATGGTACGCAATCAGAAGCCATTAAAATGGTGTGCCCGTTAATCGGTAGTGCCACATGCATTACACGGTTTTTTTCTGCCTCAGATAGTTTGTCGCTTTCAGGTGCATCGCCCATTCTCGCAAAAAAGGTAAACTCACCACCAAAAACAGATTTGTAGTGGTTAAAAGCTTCTTCGGCCTTGCCATCGAAGTTTAAATAAGGGTGCATTGCTGCCATAATGTTTTTCGTTTTGTTGATACTAAATTACAGACTTTACTGGTTTAAAATGGGGGCAGTTGAGACAAATGTAAGGGTGTTTTTTGACCAGGTGATGCACCTTATTCTATCGTGGAAAATCATTCATTCATTAAAACATGCTTTGTTCATTTAAACGGCTGATTTTTTGTAAGGTGCTATTTTTCAGATGAATAAAACTGAATGGAAATAGCTCGCTTATCTTTTTGATATTTGTGTGAGGGTATTAAACAAATATTTTAAATTACTTCTCAATCGTCCCGCAAAATAACGTTAAATGAACACGCTCTCAGGAGCGTGTTTTTTAAAATAAAAAAGTCTTCCATTGCTGAAAGACCTTTGTTGTTTTAATCTAAATCGTCCCGTTGATTTAATTTTAACGATATAAATATAGTTATCAACATGTTACGAACAAACTAAAAGGTAAAAATACCCTTTAGCGTGTAAGGTTTTTACTACACCGGGGGTGCTTTTTCAAAACCAGGAAGCGCTTTATTTGATCGGCTAATTACTAAATTGGTTCTGCTTAATTTTATTGTTAGCTTCTATAGCCCATTTATAATCAGGTATTGTGGCCAGCAGTAAGCTCGATGTACTCACTACAAACACAGAATAATTAAACGGTGCCCTGTAATTTGCAAATATTAACATAGATAGTGCAAAGATCAGAGTAAGCAGAAAGCTACCTATTGCTGCAAGCCTTATTTTGTAGCCAATAAGGAGCAAAACGGCAAAAACCAATTCGCCGGCTGTAGCAATAATAGCCATAATGTTAGCTAATGACCTGCTTAAAAATGGCATTAATGAATTGGTGTAATCTAAAAATATGCTCCAGTTGCCCCAGCCAACAGTTGGGCTGCCCGGTGCGCCTAACCAGCCAAAGCGGTCCATAACGGGTAAAATAAAACCTATGCCCAGGGCCAGGCGAAGAAATAATTGAGGAAAATGTGCACTGTTTTTCATTTCGTGGGATAATTATTTAAACAGCAAATTAATACCTGCGGCTCACATTTTTCTTAAACTAGATTAAGAAATGAAAATCCTTTAAAAACACTCCACTTCCCAAAAGCGCTCCCAGTTTTTACCGGCATCCAATCTGATTATCCCTTCTTTCCGTTCCAGGTGCTGATCGTGGTTTACACCATCGGCTACGCCGCACCAGGGCTCCAGGCAAATAAAAGGCGCATCAATAGCAGCCCAAATACCGAAGAACGGAAAGTCTTCGAAATGGAAATGCAGCCCAAAATCGTTTTTAGTGTTCAGTAAACTAATACAGTTGCTCTGTAAGGTTTTAAAAACCAGTGCGTCGTTGTAAAACAAGTTGTGCGTGAGGTTTAATTTATGCCCGCCCAGTTCAATGTTTTCTGTCTCATTGGCAACCAGGCCATCTTCCAGTTTCCAGGAGGTTAGACGCTCATCCGCATTAAAGGCCAGGTAATAATCTTCGTAAGTGGTATTTGGAGTATTGGGGACTGCAAAAGCGGGATGTGCCCCAATTGAGAAAAGCAGTTCTTCGGCGCCTGTATTAATTACCTCGTAGGTTAAGTTCAGTTTTCTGTCTATTAACCTGTATTTCAGTTTCAGTTCAAAGTTAAAAGGATAAACTTTTAAGGTTGCTTCATTTTGTGTTAAAGTAAAAACGGCCTCTGTTTCGGTGGTTTTTTCAATTTCAAAAACATAATCTCGTGCAAAACCATGGCGAGGTAACTCGTAATTTTTTCCCTTATAATTAAAGCTATTGTTTTTTAACGAGCCAACAATCGGAAATAATACCGGGCTATGTTTGCCCCAATATTTTGCATCGGCATTCCACAGGTATTCAATATTGGTTTCTTTACTGTACAAGCCTTGCAATTCGGCACCTTTGGCCGATAAGCCAACTTTTACGTATTCGTTCTCGAGAGTTATCATTTGAATCTAAATTAATAAATAAGCTGTGTTTTGAAAATTTCTTTTTTATAATTTTGGGTATTAACCAACGCATTTAATGCTGGTTAATAAACATTGTTCTGCTCAACATTAAAACCATAACGCTATGTCGGTAGATTTAACAAAATTATCGAACCCAAAGGTAAAAGCTGCAATAATGGCTTTACAAAAAGGAGATGAGAAAATCTGGTTCCCCTTGTTTGCCTCTGATGTTGCTTTTTACGATGACGGTAACCAGATGAAGTTTAACAATTTCTTTAAAAAAGCACTGGGCCACGAACGCTTTACCCATATTGATAAGGTTGAAAATAACGGTTTACACGTATACGGGCATTTCCACTCCGATCAGTGGGGAAGCTTTACCACTTGTTTTAAGTTCGAAATAAATAAGGAAGGCAAAATAAGCAGCCTGGCTATTGGGCAAGCTGCTTATTAGTTTGGAGTTGAGGGTTTGGAGTCTGTTGAAACTCCAGAGCCCAACTCAATATTATCCTTTTTCTTCCCAAATGGAGGCTATGTTGATGATTGTTTGTACTGCTTTTTCCATATCCTGAACACTTACCCACTCTTGTTTGCTGTGGAAAGCATGTTCGCCGGCAAAAATATTGGGACAAGGCAAACCCATATACGAAAGCCGCGAACCATCGGTACCACCACGGATACTCTGTTGTTTGGCCACTACCCCAGCCCTCTCAATAGCTTCGATACCATACTGCACAATTTTAGGATGCTGATCTAAAACCTGTTTCATGTTGCGGTATTGTGCTTTAATTTCCAGTTTGTAGGTTGAGTTGGGGTATTTTGCCATTACCTTTTCTACGGTTTGCGCTAAAAAAGTTCCGTGTTGTGCCAGTTTTTCGTCGGTAAAATCGCGGATAATAAATTGCGCTTCTGCTTCTTCTACCTGGCCGCTAATGCTTACGGGATGAATAAAACCATCTTTTTGATGCGTAGCTTCGGGCGTAAGGGTATCTTTGGGAAGGCTGTCTAAAATTTCGGCCAGGATTTTTATTGCACTTTCCATTTTTCCTTTTGCAAAACCGGGATGGGTGCTTACGCCATAAACGGTAAGCCTGGCTCCATCAGCCGAAAAGGTTTCATCTTCAATAGAGCCCAGCGTTTCGCCATCAATGGTATAACCAAAATCGGCGCCTAACTTTTTCAGGTCAACCTTGTCAACGCCACGGCCTATTTCCTCATCGGGGGTGAAAAGAACCTTAATTGTGCCGTGCTTTACCTCCGGATTTTTCATTAAAAAAGCGGCTGCTTCCATAATTTCTGCCAGGCCGGCTTTGTTGTCGGCGCCCAATAAAGTAGTGCCGCTGGCAGTGATAATATCGTTGCCAATCTGGTGTTTTAAGTCTTTATGATCAGACATTCTGATCATGATTTTGTTGTCATCGGGTAAAACGAGGTCTTGCCCTTGATATTTATCATGAATAATCGGTTTCACGTTTTCTCCGCTACAATCGGGCGAAGTATCCATGTGCGAGCAAAAGAAAATAACCGGTAGTTTTTTATCCGTATTTGAAGGAATGGTTCCGTATACATAGCCGTTATCGTCCATTTCTGCATCAGAAACGCCAATTTCGAGTAGTTCATTAACCAACTCCTGACCTAAGTTTTTTTGTTTTAAGGTAGATGGGCAGGTTGGTGAAGCTGGATCGGATTGTGTATCTATTTTGGCATATTTAACAAATCTTTGTTCTAAAGATTTGTTAAAGTTGTTGTAATTACTCATAATTCAAAGGTAAAAGTTATAGATATTCAATAATCATATTATTTTTGTAAAAAAACAATATGATTTCGAACCTCTTGAAAGTTACTTACCTAACCGTTCTTCTTGTTTTTATCGGAAGTTTTTCTTTTGCCCGATCCAATTATTTCAAATTTTCATATGGTTTAGGCGCTGGTATCAACCGCTCTTATACTGATGTGTACGAAGGAAGTTATGGTTATACCACTTACGGCGTACTCGATTTTCATGTTACCCCATTTGTAACATTGGGTTTAGAAGCACAATACGGCAGGGTTCAGGGTGGTGATATTGTTAACGATCCGCATAACCGTCAGTTCATCAACCAATACACTTCAATTTCGGCCAATGCCAAGTTAATGTTGGGCGAGGTTGTTAATTACGATAAAAGTGAGTTTTTATATAATATCAGAGGTTTGTATTTAGGTACAGGCATAGGAGTAATTAACAATAAGATAACTGATGTTGTAAGATATAAACCAAGCTGGGCTGCCTCTAATCCGGGTTATGGACCTTTTCCGGGTGAGGATAAGAGCCTAAACCTGTTAGTACCCATTAATTTCGGGTTTAACTATTACATTGAGGATGGTTATGGTTACATGCGTTATGTAATTAATATCAATGCACAAAGTAACTTTACTTTTGGCGAAGGGCTTGATGGTTATAATGATCCGAGTATCAAGTTTAAAAATTATTCTCCCGATGTTTATAACGCTTATACCATAGGCTTCAAGTATTTCTTCGGGAAGATTAAATCTTATCGTAAAACACTTTAGTAAATGTGTTTGCTCCCCTGGTTTTAAGATAAACAAAATATATCCTGATGAAAAAATGCTTTGTGTTTTGCTTTTTATTAATTGCAGTAAAGGCATGGGCACAAAAAACACCCTTCGAGCTGAGTGGTAAAACCGAAACCACAACTTATACTGCTGCCATTGCATACTATCAAAACCTGATTAAGGGCAGCCCTGAAGCTAAGCTGCTCAGCTATGGAAGCACCGATTTTGGCAAACCCTTGCACCTGCTGGTTTTATCGAAGGATAAAGTTTTCGATCCTGTTGCCATCCGGAAAAGCAATAAACGCATTTTGCTGATCAATAACGGCATTCACCCGGGCGAACCGGAGGGAATAGATGCCTCTATGATGCTGGCGCGCGATCTGATTAAGGGAAAGAAACTGCCAAAAGATGTGGTGATCTGTATCATTCCGCTTTATAACATCGACGGTAGTTTTAACCGCACTGGTACCTCGAGGGCTAACCAGAACGGCCCTGTGGCTTATGGGTTTAGGGGCAATGGTAAAAATCTCGATTTGAACAGGGATTTCATCAAAACAGACTCTAAAAATTCGGCGGCTTTTCAATTGATTTTTAATACCTGGCAGCCCGAAATTTTTGTTGATACACATACGAGCAACGGAGCCGATTATCAATATGTAATGACCCTTATTCCAACTCAAAAGGATAAGTTGAACGGTATTTTGTCCAATTATTTAACACAAACTTTAGTGCCAGGTTTATATGCCGCGATGGAGCAACAGGGTTATCCGATGATTCCTTATGTAAACTCGATTGGCGAAACACCTGAAAGTGGAATTACAGGCTTTATCGAGTCGCCACGGTATTCAACAGGTTATACTACCCTGCACAATACCATTGGCTTTATGCCCGAAACACACATGTTAAAATCGTACGATTTAAGGGTTGATGCCACTTATAAACTTTTACAGGCTTATGTTGATATTGTAGCACGTGATGCCCGGATTATTGGCGAAAACAAGCAAAAGGCAGATGCTTTTGTAGCGGCTCAACAAGCGTTTCCGTTGGATTGGAAACTGAATAAAAGCGAAGTAAACGAACTGAATTTTAAAGGTTTTGAAGCTGGCCAAAAACCAAGTGCGGTTAGTGGTGCCGATCGTTTATATTACGACCGCAGTAAACCCTACACCAAACCGATTAAGGAATGGAATAAGTTTGAACCAGCCATTACCGTACAGAAACCAATTGCCTATATTATCCCTAAAGCCTGGGATAGGGTAATTAATTTGTTGAAGCTAAACGGAGTAAAATTAAAGGAGATAAAAGCCGATCAGAAAATTGAGGTTGAAAGTTATTACATCGGTGATTTTAAAACCAGCACCAGGCCTTATGAAGGGCACTACCTCCATTCGGCGGTAAAACTAAACCCTGTGAAACAAAACCTGCAGTATTATGCCGGCGATTTTGTGGTTTATGTAAACCAGCCTTGCAACCGCTATATTGTAGAAACCCTCGAGCCGCAAGCAATTGATTCTTATTTTAACTGGAATTTTTTCGATTCGATTCTGGATATGAAAGAACATTACTCGGCTTATGTTTTTGAAGATACTGCAGCTGAACTATTGAAGAAAAACCCGGAGTTGAAAGCACAGCTCGAAGCGAAAAAAGCTGCTGATGCTGATTTTGCAAAGAATGGTGCTGCACAACTTGACTTTGTGTATAAAAATTCTGATTATTACGAAAAAACACATAACAGATATCCTGTAGCCCGTTTAGTTACAGCTGTTCAATTAGATTTAAAATAACCCGATGGAATATTTCAATATAGCACCCGTTGCCTCGTTAATTTTTGTTTTTACGATTATTACGAGCCTTTACGCCTTTTACGACCATAGCATTTACGGCAAGTTTATGCTCCATCCGTACAGTGTATCAAAAGGGCATAAAGTGTGGACGGTAATTACCAGCGGCCTTATACATGCAGATTGGATGCACCTGTTTTTTAACATGTTCACCTTTGTGGCATTTGCTTTTACATTAGAACAGCTATTGGGCAGCTTTAAATTTGGCTTGTTGTACTTTCTGGCACTGATTTTAAGTGATTTGCCTACCATTTTTAAGCACAAAGATCATTTTAACTATAATAGCTTGGGGGCTTCTGGTGCTATCAGTGCTGTTTTATTCAGCTTTATATTGTTTAACCCGGTATCTAAAATTTATATCATGTTTATTCCTTTCGGAATTCCGGCATGGATATTTGGCATTATTTACCTCATTTATTGTGCGTATGCCTCTAAAAACTCGCGCGATGGTATTAATCACGATGCACACTTTTTCGGTGCTTTAACCGGCTTAATTTTTACCATTATTTTTGTGCCGGGTATATTACAGAACTTCTTTACGCTGCTAACCGGATCGAGGTAAAGATCCGGAAGATGGATGATGTGAGATTTCCGGAGGAATTTTAACCAACCGAGATCACTGAGTTTTACACAGAGAAAATGGCGTTTCTTCTTTGCGCGCTTTGCGGTAAAAAATAGAAGTTATCTACCCTGCATTAGGCAAACAAGGCTTTTCGAAAAAGCTCATCGGCTGTTCGGGGTTTTTAATAATTTCGAACACTACATAACCCCAGGGTTTCCAGAAGTTTTCTAAAACCTGCGCATAAACCTTGTGTTGCCAAACATCAAACAAAGGTTTGCTCATGTTGCCGCGTAAAGGCATGGCTTCAATATAAGTGGTGCCATCAACCGGCATAAAAGTATATTCGGGCAAGCGGTTAAACAGATAGGCAGAATAATAAAAACGCGCTGTAACCTCTTCAAACTGTTCGGCTGTTAAGCTTTTTCCGGCTATCTCATTTACAATTTCCTGGTGGTAACGTTTGTTGGTACCATTATCCTGCAAGCAGGCAATAATCCCGAAATCTTTCATCTTTATTGAAAAAGTAAGGGTATTGATCTCGTCGCGGAAACTGAATGGGGTTTCTTCGTTTTCGAGTTTAACCACAGTGATAGACCAGGGTGTAAAATCTTCAAATTCCAGACTGGTATACAAATTCTGCATCATGAAATTCAGGTTGGCAAATTTCATCATTAAAGATTGCGACATGTTTAAGCCATCGGCAGTCATCTCCTTACGCAGTGCAGCATGCATTTCGATGTAAACAAAGCCATATAAAAACTTGCCAATCCAGTTAAATAAATCCAGCTCCGGCAGTGCCGAAACAGCAGCATAACCTTTTGCAAAGGCTACTTCTATTTTATCCTCAAGCGGGTTTAAAAACTGTTCGTTTAACTCACTGTTAACCGGAATAACAAGTGTATTGTATGAACGGATGCTCTCATCCAAAAACTGAATTTGCTCTTCGCCGCTTAAACCTGCCTGCGCCAGTAACCATTTTGGAATTAATGGCACCTGTACAACTGGTGTGTTAAAGGTTTTGCCGCTTAAAAAGCAGATTTTGTATAAAAAATCGAAGTTTTGGAAAGGATTGTATAAACCGGTATTCATTGCTGCAATATTAGCCATTATATTTTTAGCGCTTCGTACCGATCTTTTATTTTAACGCTGCGATTACCAATTTTAGCTACTTAAAATTCCTTTTATGGCTTATTTCAGTTTTTTGGCCAGGTCTAATTTTAATTCTTTTATACCTTTTACCACTAAAGCAGCAACTTGTTTGGCTCCCTCCGGACTTAAATGCGTATTGTCTTTCTTCCCGTTTGGATAATTCACGTTTCCTGAATCGACATGGTTAAATAGTTTGATTGAAGGTTCCTCGCCTAAACGGTTTAACAAGCTCTCGGTTTTAACCAGCATATCAATTAATGGCACTTGCAGCGAGTCGGCTACCTGGCGCGTGATGCGTGGGTAATCGCCGTGCGAATCGATTAAAACCCCGTTTTTAAAACTTCTTCTCGAAATGGGTGTAAGCAGTACCGGTAAAGCTTTTTTGCTTCGGGTTTCTTTGACGTAGTTAATCAGGTTGGTTTTAAAATCGGCCAGCGAAACACCTACAGTGGGTTTATCTACCTTTTCGTCGTTGTGCCCAAATTCTATAAGAACGTAATCGCCAGGGTTCAGTTGTGCTAAAATAGGGTCCCAACGTTTCTCTGCACGGAAAGATTTAGTGCTTCTTCCATTCAGTGCGCGGTTATCAACGGTAACATCTGACTTAAACAATGATTGTAATGCCATGCCCCAACCGGTTTCGGGATAAGTTTTAGGATCTTTATTGGCTGCGGTAGAATCGCCTATAATGTACAGCGTAGTTTTCTTTTGAATGAAAGTAAATGATAAGGTAGCCGTTAATGCGGCCAGTGCAAATGCCAGGTAAAACTTATTTTTCATATTGATAATTCACTAATTAACTGTGGGGTTCCATTTGTCGGTTCCGCCCAGGATATTTTTAAGGGTATAATTTTTTGCGGCTTTATCGCTAAGCTGTGTTGTCCAGGCTAAGCGTGTTTTGGGTGATGCTCCTGCACCGATATTTTGGTATTCTGCGTAAAACACAGTTTTCTCTTTATCGGGAAACATCTTGTCGCCTTTCCATGGGTTCCAGCCAACAGGGAGAATGTGTTTACCTAAATCGCAATGCATAAAAACGGTTTTAGCGTAAGGTCGCCATGGCCGGCCAAGATAAGCTTTTGTTACAGCCGAATCAGCAATGAGTTTACAATGCATAAACACAAACCCAAAGGGCTGGTTTGCTGAAGTAGAGGCTGCGGTAACATAAGAATCGGTTAAGCTTTTAATGGTGCAGTGCTCAAAAACAACGGTTGCTTTGCCAAAAATAAAATCGGTAGTGCCTTCTATGTAGCAGTTTTGGTAGTATTGGCGGCTATTCTCGATAGCGGCATAAAGCGTATCCTGATTCCCTGAAAGCCTGCAGTTTTTGGCTACAAAACGATCGCCTTCTACATGTAGTGCAACAGCCTGCCCAACGCGGCCTGCTGCGTTTATGATGGTTAAATTTTCGAGCTTTACATCATTGCCCTGAACCAACACTGTAAATGAAGTATAAGTGCTGAATTTGGTATTGCCAAAAGCATCTTTGCCTGCCGGATAGTCTTTTCCAGAGTAGTCATCATTAGTGATGACGGTGTTTTCGTTACTTTCGCCTATAATGGCAATTTTTATTTTCCAGGAAGGAATAATCAGCTTTTCTTTGTAAATGCCATTTTTGACATAAATTTTAACTTCCTGTTCGCCTAAATCGCGCACTGAGTTTACAGCTTCCTGTATGGTGTTATAATTGCCGCTGCCATCTTTCGAAACGGTAAGGGTAGTCGGGTATTTGGGGTCTTGCGCATAGGCTTGAGGGATTAAGCCGATGCAAAAAAGGATGGTATAAGCTAAATGGATCAGGGTTGGTTTCGTCATTTTGACCGGTATAGTGCTATGCTATAAATTTCAATAAAAAAGGGCAGATATAAGCCTGCCCTTTAAAAATAATTAATATGTCCAGCGTGGATCGCCAATTGCCCCGCCTGTACTTCCGGCAGTTCTTAAAACAGAACTCGCCTGGAGGGTAAAATCAGTTGTGGTTGCCGTCCATCCGGTATTGATACTTTGGTTACTGGCTAATGTTGCGGTGCCAAAAGTTAAAGCGGTACCGCCTGTTAATGCGCTAAATAAATTAAAATAATTACTGTTCGAAATTTTTAGGGTACTGCCCGCACCTGTACCCCTGATGGCGGCAGCGTTAACCGTACCTGATTTGGGTGTATTAGCCATAATACTGTTGAGAATGGTGAAGTTAATAGGGTTTGCACTCGCATCTAGTAAAGCGTATTTCGCATTTCCTCCAAAACCATTAAAGGTAGAGTTGCTGATGGCAACCGTTGGGGTCACATCGCCTGTATAGGTCGTGCTGGCGGTAACCAAACCCGGACCTGCATTATAAAAAGTAGATTTCGATACCGTTAGTGTATTGAACTGCATTTTGTTTACATGGAAGGTATAATATGCCGACGAACCATTAGCTCCCATATCGTAAACAATAGAATTATTAACGGTAATCGCCGTTATTTTGAAATCGCGCGCTGCCGTTCCCCTGTCGCCACGTAAAAACGAAGTAGTAGAACCATGTGCAATACAATTATCAACAACCACGTTGGTAAAGGTTGCTGCTGCACCGTTTGAAGCCTGTGAGCCAATAAAGTTGATGAAATAAAGCGAAGCCGAAGCTGTTCCGTCGAACTCAATGCCTGATAGTGTTACACCAGCGCCAGTACCTTCTAAATCAATTTCCCTATAATTTACCTTGGTATCTGTTGGGTTGCCTGATGTCGACTTTATGGTTATGGTTTTTTGGGTAATAAATGTTGCAGTTGCTGTAGGCAGGTTGTACGTGCCCGGATTTAAACCTATAATAGCACCGTTAGCTGCGTTTGCAATGGCTGCTGCCAAATCATCGCCTGGATTTAATTTTACTGTGTAGGTAGTTGGGGCAAGTGTAGTAAAAGTGGTAATGCCTTTACTCTTCGTCCCAGCAAAAAGTTCGGCGGTGTATTTCATGCCTGCTGTTAATCCGGTTATCGCTTTTAAGCCGGCAGTTGCATCGGTTGTGCTCAGTGTAGTGGTAATTGCTGTACCTGTTGCTGGTGTTAACACAATGGAGGTAAGACCAACTGTTGGTGTATAACGTAGTGTAATGCTGTTTTCTTTAATTTCGTTATCCCTTATCGCAGAAAACAATTGAATGCCGGTTAACTGAAAGGCACTGCTGCGCACGTATTTCGATTCTGGTTGAGTTTCGGTAGCATTGGCTTTCACCCTCGCATAGTATTTTGTTCTAACAGCCAGATTATCCTCGGTTACAGTTACGCCAGCCGTATCGGCGGTAGTAGTGTAGTTCACCGTTGCGAATAATGAATCGGTTGAAAAGTCAATGCTGTATTTCAGTGCTTTCCCTGTCGACAATAGCGGTAAAGTCCAGGTTAATTTGGCCGAAGTTTCGCCAGCAGCAATTTTAACATCGCTAGGTTTAAATATCCTGGCTGGGTCAGTGGGTACATCGCCTTCTTTTTTACAAGAAGAAATGGCCAGCACCATCAGCGATAAAATAATTAGTTTAAACCCCAGTTGATCTATAATTTTTTTCATGATACCTGTATTAATAGCCAAAGTTTTGAACCATGCTTGGATTTTCAATTAAAGTAGTTTTTGGATATGGGAAAAGCTCCTTTTTGTTTGCTTCGAAGTAAAAGGCAATACCGGTTGATGTACTGGTGATCGAATTTTCTTCTGTTACCGCTTTTCTCCAGTTTTTGGTGGTATAACCCGTTGGGGCCGAAGAAGTATTTAAACCCGGCGAAGCAAATACGTTGTTCGGAACGCCACCGTAAAGATCGAGCGTTGCCACTTCGTTTACACTGGTTCCCAGTAAATAATTGCCTTCTTTAGCATAAATGTAATTGGGTACACTGGCATAATCGCCCGTGCCGGCAATTAAAGCACGGATTTTGGTACGTGTTTCGTCAAATTTGCTGCCCAATAAATTCCAGCGAATTAAATCGTATTTGCGGATGCCCTCCCCACCAAACTCCAGCAAACGTTCTTTAACAATTGCATTAAAAAAGCCTGCTTTATCGGTTGGTGTTACCGGAATTTGACTTTCGAAACCTGCATAAGCCCTTTTTTGTACTTCCTGCAAGGCGTTAACAGCTGCTGCAGATGGTGCGCCATTAATTTCATTATCGGCTTCGGCGTACATCAGCAATACATCGGCAAAGCGTAAAATTGGCCAGTTGATCGAAAAGTTCTGCGCGGCTGATGATCCGTTAAAGGTTGTCCACGATTTACGGAATTTTCCATCCGTCATGTTAAACAAAGTATTGATGATTTTTTTCGAAGTTGCCGTAATTTCGAAAACACCAATGGTTACATCCCTGCGGCAATCTTTCGTAACATCGAACTCATAAAAATAAGTTGGAATAGCATTCATACCGCCACCTCCCGAGCCGAAAGTAGAGGCCGAGTTAAATCGGATACCGTTATAATACCCCAGCTTACTATCTGTAGCCGCATTACCGCCGAAAGCGGCCACCTCGAACATCAGTTCGTGGGCATCATCGTAACGGGTAGTGGTATGCAAGGTTTTAAATACGTTTTCGTAAACAGGATTGATATTATGCTCCGAACGGTGGTTCATTAAATCCAGGCACTCATCCAACGCAATTTTGTAATAGGTTAAATAGTCCGAGCTGCGCTCTATGGTATGGCTTGCCGATCTTAAGGAGTAACCTCCTCTTGCCAACGCAATACGCGCCCTTAAACCTTTAATAGCTCCTTTTGTAAAACGGAAACTACCATATTCGGCAATGCCACTTCTCCATGGCACTAAATCTTCGGCCATTTTTAAATCGGCAATTATCTGATCGTAGGTTTTATTGCGATCTACATTTGGGCCATATAATGTTTCAGCATCGGCCGATGGTACAAATGAGGCCGGAACATCTCCCCAGTTGCGGATCAGTTCGTAAAGAAACTGCGCTCTTAAAGCCAGAGCTTCGCCGTAGTAGCGTTTCATAGTGGCTTTTTCGTCATCAGAACCATTTGCATAAAGTTTAGATGCCGGAATAAATTTGATGCAGATATTGGCGCGCTCTACGCCGGCATACAATTGTAAAAATGGGTTAATCAGATCGGTATTATCCGAACTTGCGCCGTACATACTAATTCCCCGACGATCGGAAGAACTATAACTTCCAGAGGTTTTAAAATCATCGGCGGTTAGGCCAAATAAGGTCGAAATACGACTGCCATAACCATTATCGCCACATAAGCGGTTGTATACTGCTATAATGGCCGCATTTGTATTTGCTGTACTTTCGAAAACTACATCAGGTGATGAAGTTGATGGTGATTGTACGTCTAAATATTTTTTGCAGGAAGTTGTTATACTCAATGCTCCAACAGCAATTACCATTAAAGCCGATTTTATCAATTTATTGTTCATTTTCTTTAATGTTGAGGTTAAAATACCATGTTAATACCAGCAAGGATATACCTGCTCCGTGGGTAGGCTGCATAATCGATACCTGGAGTAAGCGGATTTGAACGGCGTGTATTGGCTTCCGGATCGTAACCGGTATAGCCTGTTATCGTGTATAAATTGTTAACCGTTCCGTATATCCTTAGTTTTGAAATAAAGCCGGTTTTCTTGATTATACTTTGTGGTAAGCTATAGCCTAGTGTTACATTGCTGATTCTTAAAAAAGAGCCGCTTTCAACCGCATAAGAGGTTAAGGCGTAGTTTCCTCCGGTGGGTGTCCATAATGTTGTATTGGCGTTCATGGCTGTTAATAAGGTTGGGTCGGTTACCTTTACGCCGTTGGCATCAAAATTCTGCCACCTGTCGTTCATTACTGCAAGTAAATTGTTGTCTTTTACGTTGTATTGTGATGTAAATTCTAATTTGTTGGCATTATAAACCTTGCTGCCATAGCTAAAGTTTACGAATACGGTTAAATCGAAGTTTTTATAGGCAAACTGGTTGTTAAAACCGCCTGTGAATTTCGATTGTGCGGTACCCAGTACAGTTCTGTCGTCGTCTCCAATCATCATGCTCGATGAAGAAGAAAGTTTCTGAACTTTCATATCTCCTGGTTGTGGATCACGGTTGCCCAATAATACCCTGCTATTGGCTACGGTAGGCTTAAGTGTGTAAGTGTAAGCTCCGGTTGTGGCATTTTGTACATAGGTAAAATCATCAACGGTGTAGCGCCCGTCAGATATGAAACCATAAAACTGACCTACCGGCTGACCTACTTCCACTTTAAAATCGCCTAAGCTGTTAACCCAACCCGATTGGGTGATGTAAGAACTTACGCCGTTTTGCAATTCGACAATTTTATTCTTGTTAAACGAAATGTTGAAGCTGGTGTTGTAGCTAAAGTTTTTGGTTTTAACAGCCTGGTAGTTTAACTGCAGCTCGAAACCTGTATTTTGGGTTTTACCCACGTTTTGCTGTTGGGTAGAATAGCCCGTAGTTTGCGGCACGTTAGCATTTAAAAGTAGGTTTTTGGTGCGGTTATCGTAATAATCTAAATTAAGTGAAAGTTTGTTTTTGAATAAGTCGATATCAATACCCAGGTTTTTAGAAATATTAGTTTCCCAGGTAATGTTCGGGTTAGACAGGATATTGCCTGTAGCTGTACCCGAAATCAAGCCTGTTGAAACCGACCCATCTGTTTCGGCATAACCGCCAGTTGTTGAGCTGAGATAAAACAAGGTTCTGAACAAATCCTGACCAATACGGTTGTTTCCGGCGGCACCATAACTCATTCTAACTTTAAAATTATCTAACCAGTCCAGGTTCAGGTCTTTCACAAATTTTTCTTCCGTTACCCTCCAGGCCATTTGTGCAGATGGGAAATAACCCCATTGTTTACCTGCTGCGAATAGTGATGAAGCATCGGTTCTGAAATTTACGGTAGCCAGGTATTTATTTTTAAAGCCATAAGAAGCCCTGCTGAATATCGAAAACTGTCTGGTTCCTGAAATTAAAGAAGTAGGCCGATCCTGAATGGTATTTGCAGGAGCTGAGCTTATGAAGGCATCTTCTGCTGAGATATCGATTGGTAAAAATTTAAGTACGGTACTTCTCGAATCGATATCAACCATGTTGATTTCCTGCCCCACCAATAAATCTAAGCTGTGATCTTTGCCCAAATTGGGTTTGTAATTAATGGTGTTGGTATTGATGAATGATTTTTGAGAAACCGTATCGAGCTGTATGGCAGGTAAGCCTGCATTGTTACGGGCCACATTACTTACAGGGCCATTAAAAACATTTACATGCCTGTTGGTTCTGTTGTAACCTACTGTACTTTTAACCGTTAAATTTTTAAGGATTGAATATTGTACATAACCACTGGTGATTAAATCATTGCGGTAGTCGTATTTCAGCTCCTGGTTGGCTAAAGTAATCGGGTTGGTTAATCCTGTTGTTAAATAATCGGCATCAAATAAATCTCCAGAATCAGATCCACCTGAATAAGGCTGGTAACGTACAGAATTTCTTAAACGGTTGGTGCCTTGTGAACCGGTAGAAGTTGTTCCTACTCCATCAACACGTTGACGGCTGTAACGGGCATTCAGGCCAACCCTGAATTTATCCGAAAATTTATGGTCTAAACGCATCGAAGCAAAAGTTCTTCTAAAGCCCGAGTTTAACATAATACCATCTTCTTTGGTATTGTTTACCGAAACATTATAGGTGGTTTTAGCGGTTCCGCCAGCCAGGTTTAACACTTCCGTATTGCTCCAGGCCTGGCGACCAAAAACCTTATCCTGCCAGTCGATATTGGGAATATTTTTGTAAATATCAAGATCTTCGAAAGTGCCGTATTTTTTGGTAAAGGTATCTTTAACATCCTGGTTGGTGTTGTTGTTATACAGTTCGTACTGGTATTTAACAAACTCGTAAGGGTTCATTACATCCAACTCGTTTACAATCTGCCTGGCACCTGCATAAGCATCAAAGGATACAATAGGGCGACCTTTTTTGCCACTTTTGGTAGTGATAATCACTACTCCGTTGGCGCCTCGGCTACCATAAATGGAGGTTGATGCCACATCTTTTAGCACATCAATAGATTGGATTTCGTTTGGCGATAAAATATATAAGGCATTTTCTACCTGAATTCCATCTACGATATAAAGCGGAGAGTTATCGCCGGTAAGTGAGCTCCCGCCACGTACTTTGATCACGATTTCGGCGCCGGGGCTTCCTTCAGTGGTGGTAACCGATACACCGGCCAGCTTTCCGGCCAATGCCTGTGCTGCTGTACTCACGGGAAACTGGTCAATGTCTTTTCCGGTAACAGAAGAAACCGAACCGGTTAAAGCTTCTTTACGCACCGAACCATAACCAATGTTTACAGTAACCTCTTGCAAGGTGTTGGCATCTTCTTCCAGCGTAACGTCTAGTTTGTTCTGCTCACCAACCGTTACAGTTCTGGTTTTGTAACCCACATAAGTGAAGGTTACGACAGCTCCTTTACCTGGAATGGTAATTTTATAAGCGCCATTGGCATCTGTACTGGCTCCGGTTTTCGAATCTTTTACGGATACACTAACACCAATCAGGGGCTGCCCATCCGATTTATCCTTTACGGTTCCTGTTAATTGCCTGTTTTGTGCCTGGGCCACAGATAATCCAAAAAAAGAGAGAAGTGCTAAAAAGAGTAAAACTCTGCTCATAGTTATTTAATTATTTGAAATGATTTGGTTTTTTAATGTGTTGCAATCGCTTGCATGTAGAATATAATTCTAATTTCGGGATGTTATGCTTTGTTTATATTTGGTTACGTTGATGTAACAATTTTACAAACTAAAAACCGTTTGAAACCGAATTTAACTAAAAAAGTGTGCAAACGTTCCCAAAAACGTCAAAACGACGTTTATTAAAATACTTGGTAGAATAGCCATCAGCGATATTTTTTGTAACTTGTACGCAAGTACATGCCATGAGATTTGAAACATCTACCATAAAAGATATTGCTAAAGCATTAGGACTGTCTACATCGACAGTTTCGAGGGCTTTAAGAGACCGTTACGAAATTAGTGAAGAGACTAAAAAACTGGTTCTGGCTTATGCCGAGAAGGTAAACTACAGGGCGAATCCTATTGCCCGGAGTCTTAAAGAACGCCGCAGTTATTCTATTGGCATTATTGTGAGCGAAATTGCCAATAATTTCTTTTCGCAGGTAATTAACGGCATCGAATCTATTGCTTACGATAAAGATTATCATGTAATTATTTCACAAAGCCACGAATCTTATAAACAAGAAAAACTCAACGTAGAGCATTTGGCCTCGCGTTCAATCGATGGGCTTTTAATTGCGTTGTCGTCTGAAACACAGGATATTGATTACCTGCGCGATTTATACAGCAAGGGCTTACCAATTGTTTTTTTTGACCGGGTGCCCGAAGATTTTGAAACCCACAAGGTAATCGCTAATAACTTTAAGGGCTCTTTCGATGCTACCGAGCATCTTATTTTATCCGGAAAAAGAACCATCGCACATTTAACCAATTCAGAAAACCTGTCGATCACAAAAGAGCGGTTGGAAGGTTATAAAGCTGCGCTGGCTAAATATCATATTGAATTTAAATCCGAACTTGTTAAGTATTGCCAGCATGGTGGCATGCATAGTGCCGAGCTAGAGCAGGCTGTTAAAGAACTTTTGCCGCTTAAACCTGATGGGATTTTTATTTCGAGCGACCGTTTAACTACAGGTTGCATTATGGCGCTGAAGAAAACCAACCCGGAGGTGGCCCATAATATTGCCATTTCAGGTTTTACCAACTCAAACCTGGTCGAACTGTTTTCACCTTCATTAACATCTGTAAAACAACCTGCCTTTGAAATGGGTCAGGTAGCCACCGAATTGTTGATCTCGATGATTGAAGCTAAAAGGCCAGTGACTGAATTCGAAACCAAAATTTTAGATACTGAGTTGGTTAAGATGCAGAAAGCAATCGGGAATCGATTTTTGTAATTGGGTAAATCTTACATCTTCCATATTGCATTTAACATTCGCCCGCTTTTAATTACCTTTGCAGCATGGTAGAAATCACGTTAAAAAAAGGCAAAGAAAAAGCAGCATTACAAAGACATCCATGGGTATTTTCTGGTGCACTGGAAAAAGTTAAGGGAAAACCTGAAGATGGTGATGTGGTAAAAGTATATGCCTTTGATCAGGAATTTCTGGCCTATGGTTATTATAACAGCAACTCTCGCGTGGCCGTTCGTTTGCTGGAATGGGATGAAAGCCAGACAA
Organism: Pedobacter sp. KBW01; assembly: GCF_003852395.1. Lineage (NCBI taxonomy): Bacteria > Pseudomonadati > Bacteroidota > Sphingobacteriia > Sphingobacteriales > Sphingobacteriaceae > Pedobacter > Pedobacter sp. KBW01. Next base: position 12,820 of record NZ_QAJQ01000016.1, on the reverse strand, counting down.
TTAATTTTAGCTGGTACCAAAACCGGTTAAAACAAGCCATTGCTTCGCGCCAGTTTATTTTGGGTGAGCAAACCAATACCTGTCGACTGGTTTTTAGCGAAGCCGATTTCCTGCCCGGTTTAATTGTCGATCAGTATGCCGATTTTCTCTCGCTACAGATTTTAAGTTCGGGTATTGAAAAGGTAAAAGCCGAAATAGTAGAAATCTTAAAAACTGAACTACAGCCTAAAGGTATTTTTGATAAAAGTGATGCTATTGCCCGTACCCACGAAGGCTTGCCTGTTGAAAATGGCTTGCTTTGGGGTGAAAATCCACCAGAGTTTTTAGCGGTTAAAGAAAATGGGATCACCTACCACATTAATATCGCAGAAGGACAAAAATCGGGCTTTTATTGTGATCAGCGAGACAATAGAAGCATTTTAGCCAGTTATACTAAGGGTAAAAAGATATTAGATTGCTTTAGCTATAGCGGTGGTTTTAGCTTAAATAGTTTAGCTAACGGTGCTGTGAGTATTACCAGTGTAGATAGTTCGGGACTGGCGGTAGAAACGCTTAAACAAAACGTAGCCCTTAATCGATTCGACGAGGCTAAAGTTACTGCCATTCAATCGGATGTTAATAAACAATTAAGGGCTTTTAAAGAATCGGGCGAACTGTTTGATGTGATCGTGCTCGATCCGCCAAAATATGCTCCCTCTCGTTCGGCCTTGGACCGGGCGGCCAGAGCATACAAAGACTTGAATCGTTTAGGCATGTTGCTGTTAGAAAAGGGTGGCCTTTTAGCTACTTTCTCTTGCTCTGGCGCGGTTGATATCGAAACCTTTAAACAAATTATTGCTTGGGCAGCGCTCGATGCAGGAAAGGAAGTACAGATTATTAAACAATTCTGTCAGCCGGAAGATCACCCGGTTAGGATTTCTTTCCCAGAAGGCGAATACCTGAAAGGTTTGTTGCTGCGGGTACTTTAATTTTTTGCGAGTAGCTTTCGTTAGCCACACAGATTAGCGGGGATTTTTTTCTATGTATTCCGTGTTTCCGTGGCAAAATATGTCTTTATCGTCGTAAAAAATACGACGTGTTATTTCCGCACGCGTTAGAAGCGCGCGCGAGCGGCGAATAGTGATTATCCTTAAGCTATACTTTGTGTCCTTCGTGTCTCTGCGGTGAAAATGGAAAAATAATAGCTACACATCTTCCGAGTTCTCCGGCAATTTATCGTATTCGCCTTTCCAGGCGTAGAAGCCAAAAATCATTAGTCCAAGGCTTATCGGCAGGAAAATAAACAGGATAATTCCCCACTGTAAAATGGTATTGGTACGTTCGATATCGGTATGGGTTAAACCTACTTTATCTATGGCTTGTAAAAACAAAAATGTCATGGCCAACGGTCCTAAAACCATCCAAATTAAGCCTAAAAATTTCTTCAGTATATTCATTTTCTTAATTGGTAATCGTTAATGTTTTCGTCTCTTTTGTTCGATAAATAAATGGTGCCGATAACCAGACTCAACGTAGCAATACCAATCGGATACCACAAGCCAGATAGTGGTGTCGATCCCGAAAAACTGGCGATCAGGGTGGCAATAAATGGAACAAGTCCGCCAAAAACACCATTGCCAATATGGTACGGTAACGACATAGAGGTATATCTGATCTTGGTTGGGAAAAGCTCTACTAAAAATGCTGCAATCGGCCCGTAAACCATGGTAACCAACAGAATCTGAAAAAAGATTAAACCTACAAACTTCCAGAATACGGGCTCTGCCAGTACCTTATCTTTAATGATTTCTTTTGCGGATAAAATGCCATTGCTTAAAGTAACGGTATCGGTTTGCACGCGGTTAAAAGTGGCTCCGTTTTTAAGCACAACTTTGGTTACTATTGTTCTTAAACTATCAGTCGAATTTTGGATCAATACGGCGCTTGCCGGAGCAGCCGTTGAAGATAAAATGTCAGCTTGTTCAATTTTGGTATAATCTGTATCATCTAGAAAGATCTGATAAATAGGGCGATAGAAAATAATGCCGAGCAACATGCCTGTAAGCATAATCCATTTTCTGCCCACCTTATCGCTCCAGGCTCCAAATACTACAAAAAATGGGGTGGCGAAAGCAATACCCCAAAGTAAAATATATCTCGAATCGTTAAAATCCAGCTTACAGGTGTTTTCTAAAAAAGATTGTGCATAAAACTGGCCTGTATACCAAATTACACCCTGACCCATAGTTGCCCCAAATAATGCCAGTAATACCATTTTAAAGTTTGCCTTATTGCTGAAACTTTCTTTTAACGGATTTTTTGAAACATTCCCTTCCGCTTTCAGTTTCGAAAACATGGGCGATTCGTGCATTTTCATGCGGATATAAATGGATACCACAACCAGCACAATCGATAGCAGAAAAGGAATCCGCCAGCCCCAGTCGCCAAAAGTTTCGGAGCCTAAAATGTTTTTGGTAATTACAATAATACCCAGCGAAAGGAAAAGTCCTAATGTTGCGGTGGTTTGAATCCAGCTTGTAAAAAAGCCTCGTTTATTTTTAGGGGCATGCTCTGCAACATAGGTTGCGGCACCTCCGTATTCGCCACCTAGCGCCAAACCCTGAATTAGCCTTAATATGAGCACCAGGATAGGCGCGGCATAGCCAATGCTTTTATAAGAAGGAATGAGGCCAATAAAAAAGGTCGATCCTCCCATTAACACCAGTGTTAAAAGAAAAGTATATTTCCGGCCAATTAAATCGCCCAGGCGACCAAAAACAAGCGCGCCAAACGGGCGTACAATAAAGCCAGCGGCAAATATGGCGAGTGTATTAATCAGAGCCGATGCACCTGCATCTTCAGGAAATAACTGGTGGCCAATAATTACGGCTAAGCTGCCAAAAATGTAAAAATCGTACCATTCAATCAGTGTGCCCAGTGATGATGCACCAATAACTTTAAAAATGTTGTTCTTAGGTAAAGCGTCGCTCATAAAAATTCGGGAATATTTGGTTTCCCAATATAAACATTTGAATAGCAATCGGCAACCTGTACTGTCTGCTATTAAATTTGTTTATAATGAAACATTTTGCCTTTAGTTTTGTATTTTCATTTTCCATTTAGAATATATGCTTTTAGTACAGAATATCAGGTTAAGTAGAATTTTGAGAAATACATGGCAGGTTGATCTTATTATGATCGCCTCCTGTACAGCAGCTTACTTCGTGCGCGAATATTTAATCGCACACCATTTTTCTATTCCATCCATAATTCCAACGGTTTTAGGTACGGCAATTGCCTTTTTTATTGGTTTTAACAATAACCAGGCATACGATAGGTGGTGGGAAGCCCGAAAAGTGTGGGGCACATTGGTTAACGATTCGCGTTCTTTTGCCCGGGCATTGATTAATTACGCAGATAATGACGACGAAGGTGTAAAACGAATGGTTTGCAGGCACATCGCTTTTTTATATGCCTTAAAAGCCAATTTAAGGGGTACTGTTGATGAAATTTACACCAAATATTTATCTGAAGCAGATTTATTGGAAATGGAAAAGCATAACAACAAACATAATGCTCTTTTGAATATCCAATCGAGAGATTTGCAGAGACTTTCTAAGACTGGTGCTATTGATGGTTTCAGGTTTATCGAAATTAATGAAATGCTAACCCGCTTTTCCGATTCAATGGGGATGAGCGAAAGGATTAAGAACACCATTTTTCCAACCACCTATAGTTATTTAACCAAGGTATTTATTTGGCTGTTTGTGGTAACCTTTACCCTGGTTATTAGTCAGGATGCAGGGCCTGCAGCTATATTTTTGGGCTGGTTAATTGGTTTTGTATTTGTATCTACACAAATCAATGGCATGAGTCTGGTTAATCCTTTCGAAAACAATTCGGCTGGGGTACCGCTTAATCAGATTACGCGGACCATAGAAATAAACCTTTTGCAGATGCTTGAAGAAGAAGAAATTCCGGAGCCCGTTAAGCCAATAAACGATGAGTATGTGCTTTAAGCTTTAGCAGTTTTCTTTCCGGTAAACACGAAAATTAAAGATAAAATCCAAAATACAACCAGAATAATGATGGTATTTAAAATAGCTTTGGGGTAACCAATTTTTGCCACATTAATAAATGGATAAGGGTATTGACTGATTAAATAGCCTCTTATCACAATAAAAATAACATACAGCAGCGGATAAACCAGCCAGCCAATGGTTTGTTTGTACTCGAGTTTGGTTTTATCTACAAAAGCAATCCAATAAATTAAAAATAGCAATGGATTAATAACGTGCAACAATTCGTTACTGAGGCTATGCCAGCCCGTTGGTTGATCTAAACCACGTAAGGCTATATTATATACCAAAGCCACTAAAAATATATACACCGCAATAGCTGTTTGTGTAGAGGGCTTTGAAAAAAAATGCCCTAGGGCAGTATGCTTAAACAACAGTAATGAGACTAAGCAGATGGCTACGCAAAGATTGGTTAAAACAGTAAAGAAAGATAAAAGTATCTTAAGGGTTGGCCAAACAGCTCCCTTATAAAGCTCTAAGCTTAAATTAAATTGTAGTGCAAGCGAAAACCAAACAATTAATGTAATTAAAGTGAGGTAGATGTTTTTGCTGTTAATAGATTTCATTGCCTGGTTTTTAGCTGTTTATTAAGTGTCGGCCAAAATATGCCTGCCTTAAAACTAAGATAAGCATATCTCTTTTATGGTTAATCTATTTCTTCGGGATATTTCTAAATGATATCGAATTTTTATCCACCTCTGTTCTCAGTTTTTGTTCAAATAAAACCGATTTGGCTTTATATGTTGTATCAGTGAAAGAAATGTTGGCCGTAGCGTAAATGATTTTACCATCGCGCCCAACCAGAATGTTGGAAGGGAAGCCATGGTTAATATTCAGCTTTCTGATTTCATCCTGCGTTAACGAAACAATTTCATATTGGTAGCCATTGCGTTTTTGAAAAAGTTTTGTGCGCATTGGTGTATCGTGGGTTATGCCAATAAAGCGGATGCCTTTTTTTCGGTATTCGGTAGCCAGTTTATTTAATTCGGGCATTTCGGCCAGGCAGGGCGGGCATTTTTCAAACCAGAAATTAATCACTACTATCTGGTTTTTTAAATCAGCTTTACCAAACGTTTTTTTACTGGTGGTTTGTCCTTTAAAATCTGGTAAATCTTTCCCCGTTAAGTCTTCAAAGAAAGTTTCTTGCGTAGCCCATTTTACAGTAGGCGTTTCCTGAGCTTTTGCATAGCCTGCAATTAAAAGCAATGTGAAAAGATAAAACTTCATAGCGAGGCTAAATATAAAAAGTCTCGCCAAATTTAGACGAGACTTAATGGATTGACTATTTTATCTTTTTATTGAGGTAATCAATTGCCGTGTTTAGTGTTGCATCCTTGTTGGCCATAAAATCTTTTACGGTTGGTATTACTTCGATATCAGGTTTTACACCGTAACCAACAAATTCACGCCCATCCGGGTAAGTGTCCTTTTTGGTGCAAACTCTTGCGCTTCCTCCACCTGGAAGGTCGAAAAGATAAGGCTGGCCAGTGCTTCCAAAAGAGTTTCTGCCAATTTTGGTCATGTGTTTTTGGTTATCTGCGTAAATCAAAAAGTCTTCTGCTGCTGAGGCAGTGTTGTGGCCAATTAATAAAACCGTAGGTACCACAATCCGCTTTTCGGAAAGTTTATTTTTCAGCGGGTAGTAATCTAAATTGTAAAAATAATTATCCTGATAAGTTAAAAGGGCTTTTTTATTCCATTCACTGTTTGCTGTATCCTTTGCAGCAGTATATTTCCCCCAGGCTTTAAAAGCGGAAGTTAGTTGCCGGGTAGCATAGCGCGATCCATAAAGTAGGCTGTCGTTGGTTAAATATTTCAATATATAACTACCAATTCCGGTACTTCCGCCTCCATTATTCCTTAAATCAACAATTATGGCTTTGGCTTTATACAGCTCTGGCAGTTTAGTGGTAAAAAGAGAATCTATTTTTTCGTCGCCAAAAGAGTTAAGTGCAACATAGGCCACATGGTTTGGGTACCATTTAAAATCAAGCAAAGCCGATTCTGGTGGAAAAGCAGGGAAAACCTCTTTTTCCTCAGTACGCTTGTGGCTTAAGTTTAGGGTTACAATTTGACCTTTCGGTTTTTTAATTTTGATTTCAAACTGGCTTCCTTCAATTCCCTGAAGCAGCTTGCTTGTGCTCCAATCGTGCAAAACATAATCGGTAGAGGATGAAATATATGGAGCAACATGCTCGGCTATATATTGAGGTGTGGGTTTGCCATTAACAGCTATAACTTCACTTCCGACAGGAATTTCGTCTTTTTTGCTGAAATTAACACGTGTAATAATTGCCTTATTCTCTACGTTTTCGATGAAAAAACGATAGTCGCCGAACATGGTGTTCATAGGCTCAAAATCTTTACCAGCTGGCATGTAAATGTTGGTATGTCCGTCCTTCAACATCGCACAAAACCTTTGCATTTCCTGGTAGTACGCATAATCGGTTTTGGTTTCTGGTATAGTGGTAATTAAGGCTTTATAAGTGCTATCCCATTTAACACGGTCAACTTTATTTAGGTAAACAAAATTGTAATTTACCTCCTGCCAAAATTTCGATAAGCCATAAATTTTATCAGCTTTTGTTAGTTTGTTCGATTGCGCGAGTAGCGTTAAAGGCAATAGAAGCAGTAAAAGAATTTTTTTCATAGTTTGTTTAGTTTAATCTCGGTGATTTTGGGCTTTCAATTTTTATACCAACTGAAAAAGGCTATCTGGATTGATCTATTGGCACTTACAAACTACGGAGGTGTTCATAATCGAACATTTTAATATCCGTTATCGGACAGTGGTAAATAAAAAAGTCCTGCCTATAAAATAGACAGGACTATAGTTTATTTGGTCTCTAAAATTCTTATTTAAAGGTGATCGATCCGTATTCTGATTTAATGTTTACAGTAGCACCACCGCCAGAACCAATTTTGCCTGTGTATTTTTTGGTTTCATCGTCATCGCTAACTTTACTTGACGAAACGTTTGAGCCATATTTAAAGCCTGCATACGATGTTGAGAGATTAAAGTTTGCATTATATCTATCGTTAAACCCTAATGCAGTGCTTACATATTCGCCGGTAAAAGTAAAGTTGTGGCAAGCTGGGGTAATTTCGGCCACACTTAGCTTGTTATACTCCATATCTATTAATGCATCGCCATTTAATGCGCCCAGCGTTACATTGGTATACTCGGTTTTTAAATTAAGTTTACCTACACTGGCCAGGTTTAAACTGCCATAACCTTGTTTAATTACGGTATTTCCTTTTACACTGTTTATGTCAACCTTGGCATACTCGGTATTAAGCAATAAATTACCGCCAATGTTGCCAACGGTTAAACCACCTCCATATTCTACCTTAATATCGGCCGATTTACGAATGGTATTTACATTAACGGCTACATATTCGGCAGCTAGTTCTAATGTGCCCACGCTACCAATGCTTACAGGCCCGTTGTAGCTATGTTTCACCACAGCAGCATTGATGTCCTGAATGGTACATTTGCCATATTGCACATTGATGTAGTTATTGGCATTGCTTAAGTTACCCGCCGTTAAGCTTCCGTATTGTACTTTTAAAGAAGTTGGACCAGAAAAATCGTCCATATTTACGTTGCCGTACTGTTGCATTACCGTAAGTGGGTTAACTGCAGGCATATAAATGATGTAGGAAATTTTAAGCTCTCGGCGTTTAGTAACTCCGTTTTTTGTTATCCTGCCCATAAAATTATTGCCACCACGATCGGCAAAATTGGTTTTTATCGATACCACATCACCTGTTTTATTGGCCTCAATACTTACACCGTCAATTAGCTTTTGGGCATCATTATCCGAATTGCTGTAGGCCTTAATGTCGATATCAACCTTAACTTCTTTTTTGTCCCAGGTTTTAATCACAATCGATCCGTATTGGTTGTTGAGGTTAACTTTATCGTTGTTATCAACACTGAAACTCTTGCTGAAAGATTTGGAACGTTCAGCGTCACTACCGGTTTGAACGTATTTGGTATTATTTACCACAGCCAGGGTAGTAGATTTTTCTAAAATTTCTACAACCGCTTTTTCTGATGGGCTATTAACTGTTGCCTCCTGAGCATTGGCTTTTACGGCTATTAAAGCCATAAAGGCCAAAAGTATTTTTATTGTTTTCATGTTGTTAATTGTTAAACATTAAATGGCTTAAAACCTGCCGGCTGGCATAAGCAATTCAATGTGGTGAGCGTATTACGTCACTGTTCTTTTCCCGAGCGGATAATTTTAATGTTTTATATAGTTAACTATCTTCGGACCTCTGACTTCCCGACTTCCGACCTTTTATCAGCTTTGGTCTTTAACCTCTGGTCTTTCTATATCTGATTAACCCTTTTGTAATCGTCAACCTGATTTATAATTAGTAATTGTTGTTTTAAAAGTTGCAACTGTATTTCGCGGTTTTTTACCATTGCTTTTACCACAAAAGTTTGGTTGGGCGATGTTGGTAGTTCCGATTTTAGTCTTTCGTAATCTTCATCAAGCTTTCTCAAATCAGCGGTAAATTTTTTATACAATTCGGGGTTGGCCGAAGCGAAAATGGCCAAACTGTCTCTCTTTTCGGTAATTAAACCTGCAAAATGAACTTCTTTTTTAGCGTACGAAGCGCTAACATCAGCTATTTCTAAACCGTTGTTTTGCATTTTTACGGTGTACAACAAAGCTAAACCAATAACTACTACAATAGCTGCCGCTGCACTCATCCATAAATACAGTTTTACTGGTTTTTTTTTCTTTTTGGTGTCTAATTCCTTTTCAATTTTGGCCCAAAGCGCTGCCGATGGTTCCATTACATCGAATGCTTTGCGGTTTTCTTTTACAAAGGTTTCTAATCTACTATTATTCATCTCTCATCCCTTTCAGTTCTAAAATACTTTTTAACTTCTTTTTGGCACGCATATATTGTGTGCGGCTGGTGTTTTCACTTATTTTTAAAATGTGTGCAATTTCTTCATGGTCGTAGCCCTCTAAAAGGTATAAACTTAACACTACCCTATAACCATCTGGCAACTCGGTAATGGCCTGCCTTATCTCTTCGGCCTGCAACCGCACTTCACTGTCATCAAAACTATCTTCGTCAGGTACTTCCGATATTTCGTCGGTACTTACAAATTCCATCTTGCGTTTACGCAGATAATTGATGGATTTGTTAATCACAATCTGCTTTAACCAAAGTCCGAATGTGGTTTCCTGCCTAAAATCAACAATTCTGGTAAAAGCATCTAAAAATGCTTCCTGTAAAACATCTTCAGCCTCTTCTTCGTAATTTAAAATGCGCAACGCCACGTTATACATCGCCCTGGCATACAGCTTGTACAATTCAAACTGTGCTGCGCGGCTGCCCTGCATGCATTCTTTTACTAGCTCTAGGTTTTTATCGATGTATACGGCTTCCAAAATTTTGAATATTCTGATTATAAGACAGGAGAGATTTTAAAACGTTGCATCAAGGTATAAAAAAGTTTAAAATTATGTTAATTCTGTTTTAAGATTAGCCTGTCAAAATTTAAATTTTTTATCTCATTCGGTAGAAAACGAACGGTTCTGTGCTTTTGGCATTTTCAACCCCGCTTTTCCTCCAGCCAATTTGAAGAAGTTGGCGTCCGTTCAATCGGGTTTACTTAACGTAGGCTGGTGCAAAAAACTAAATCTTTAAGCAGATGGTGCTGTTTTGTGGAAAATTGACCAACTGCTCATCATTAATTTGAAAACCCTGCAACAAACGCTTAACTTCATGCCATGGAAACCGATTTAATCATTTCAGCAATAAACGAGATACATAAAAAAGCAAACCAGGCTTTGATTAACAGAGATGCCGATGCATATATTGCTATGCTCGACGATGGCTTTTCCTTTACACCAGCCGGTGGTGCAGCACTTAATAAACGCGATTATTCGATTGATTTAAGAAAGGATTTTAAAGGAATCAAAAGTTTCGAAACCAGTTACTACCGCATTAAATCTGCTTTCGAGGACGATGTTTTTACAGAGAAAATTGCCAGGAAATCGATTATTATTAAGCCTAATTTGCTGCTTTTCTCTAAAAAGCAAACCATCCAAACTGAAGAAACGGTGCATTGGAAAAATATTAGAGGAGAGTGGAAAGTAATTGCAGTTGAAATTACTTTAGAAGAAAAGTATTAGCGCTCATTTTGAATGATAAGAATACTAAGGTTATACGGTTTAGTACTTGCAGTCTACTTGGCAAGTTGCAATAGTAAATCTTCGAGAAAGATCGAGGTGTTAGATACAGTTTCATTTGAAGAGCTCTCCAGAATTTCATGCGAGTACCTAAAAAAACAGCAAGCCTATTGCCAGGAGAAATATAAAATTGGTCAATATGAACGATGGGATTACGACCAACTGACCGGTAAACTCATATTTAGTGATAAAAGTGTACAGAAAGTTATTATTGATTATGAGGAAGTAGGATCTGTTTCGTTAAAATCAAATACATGGTTGTGGGCCTGGGGTAATTCTTCGATAGAAGAAAATGTAAAAAAAGATATAGCAACGGTTAGGGCCTATGGTATAAAAAGAGGCTTTGAAAGCCTTTTAAATGTAAAATGGCCTGCTAATATAGTAGATGGCTGGGATATGGCTGCAATTTCTGCATACATTTTAAAAGCTAAGGGTGTTTATCGTATTCCAAGCCATGATGATAGATTGTTTTCATTTATGCTTTTCAAAAAGATCACTGTTGTAGATTCCTTACCCAAAAAGAAATCTCAATTATAGATGTTTCTGTTTAATAGGAAAAACATAAAATCTTCTACTCGAAACTTTAAAACAAAATCGGTATTTTTGCCGCTCAATTTAGATAAACATATGTTAAGAACAGTAACTTGTGGTGCATTAAACCTGAATAACTTAGGTGAAAGTGTAGCCTTATGTGGTTGGGTACAGAAATCGAGAGATTTGGGCGGTATGACTTTTATCGACATCCGCGATCGTTATGGCATTACCCAATTGGTTTTTAACATGGACGATAACCGCGAACTTTGCGAAAAAGCACGTAGCCTTGGTCGCGAGTTTGTAATTAAAGCCATTGGTACCGTAGTAGAGCGAAGCAATAAAAATCCAAAAATGCCAACGGGTGATGTGGAGATTAAAATTACGGCATTAGAAATATTAAATGCAGCTAAACTACCTCCATTTTTAATTGATGATGAAACCGATGGTGGTGATGAGTTGCGCATGAAATACCGCTACCTGGATTTACGTCGTAATCCGGTTCGTAATAACCTGGTTTTACGTCATAAAATGGCGCAATCGGTACGTCGTTACTTAGATGCCTTAGATTTTATCGAGGTAGAAACACCGGTTTTAATTAAGTCGACACCAGAAGGTGCAAGAGATTTCGTTGTGCCTAGCCGTATGAACGAGGGCGAGTTTTATGCTCTGCCTCAATCGCCCCAAACTTTTAAGCAATTGCTAATGGTTTCTGGTTTCGACCGTTATTTCCAGATTGTAAAATGTTTCAGAGATGAAGATTTGAGAGCAGACCGTCAGCCTGAGTTTACCCAGATTGACTGCGAAATGTCGTTCATCGAACAAGAAGATATATTAAACACTTTCGAAGGCTTAATCCGTACTTTGTTTAAAGAAGTGCGTAATTACGATTTACCGGAAGTACCGCGTATGCAATATGCAGATGCCATGCGTTTATACGGATCGGATAAGCCGGATACCCGTTTTGCTATGCAGTTTGTAGAGTTAAACGACCTGGTTAAAGGTAAAGGTTTCCCTGTTTTTGATAACGCTGAACTGGTAGTGGGTATCAATGCAAAAGGTGCTGCAAGCTACACACGTAAGCAGTTGGATGAACTAACAGATTTCATTAAACGTCCGCAAATAGGCGCTACAGGTTTAATTTATGCCCGCCATAACGACGATGGAACCATTAAATCGTCGGTTGATAAATTCTTTAATGAAGCAGATCTTAAACAATGGAGCGAAGCTTTTGAAACTGAAAAAGGTGATTTATTGTTAATTTTAGCAGGTTCGACTGATAAAGTACGTAAGCAATTAAACGAGCTTCGTTTAGAAATGGGTAACCGTTTAGGTTTGCGCGACAAAAATACATTTTCTGCCCTTTGGGTATTGGATTTCCCGCTTTTAGAGTGGGATGAGGAAACTGAACGTTACCATGCCATGCACCACCCTTTCACTTCTCCAAAGCCAGAAGATATTACATTATTAGATACTGATCCTAAAAATGTACGTGCCAATGCTTACGATATGGTAATTAACGGTACCGAAGTTGGCGGTGGCTCTATCCGGATTCACGACCGCGAATTGCAGGCTTTAATGTTTAAACATTTAGGTTTTAGTGCAGAAGAAGCACAAAAGCAATTTGGTTTCTTAATGGATGCTTTCGAATTTGGTGCACCTCCGCATGGTGGTATTGCTTTTGGTTTCGACCGCTTAACCTCAATTTTTGCAGGTTTAGATTCTATCCGTGATGTAATTGCTTTTCCTAAAAATAATTCAGGGCGCGATGTGATGATTGATAGCCCAAGTACAATTGATGATAAGCAATTGAAAGAACTTAAGATTAAAACGGATTTATAGTTCGTTGGTTCATTAATTGATAGCCGTTAGGACAAGGGATATTAATACAAAAAGCCACAGATTTTAAAATCTTGGACATGCCCCAAAAAGTTAGACACTTTTTGGGGCATTTTTTATGAGTAGAAAACAGAAATACGACTATCAGTTTAAACTTGATTTAGTCAA
>NZ_QAJQ01000015.1:0-14289 GCF_003852395.1 Pedobacter sp. KBW01 | reverse complement strand
CCTATCTTCCTACTCGATTAAAATACCCTGTGGATGTCTGTTAGTTGTTTATGGAGTATGAAAAAGATTATGGTGGAGGATTATTTTTTAAAAAATCAATGTATCTTTCGCTAAACAAACCATAGTCATGAAATCTTTCGTCCCTAAATTAATGTGCTTAGCGTTATGCTTTGCTCTCATGTCATGTAAAAAAGGAACAGACTCTACCACTACAGAGATGCCTACAACATTAAAAATAGAAGTCTCAACCACCACCAATATCAATAACGATGCGCTTTTAAAGTTGGTTAACGATATCCGTTCTGCTGGTTGTAATTGCGGTACTACTAAAATGCCGTCGGTTGGGGCACTAACCTGGAATGTAAATTTATCTTCAGCGGCTCTTTATCAGAGTAAATACACTGCTTCTATTAAAAGCTTGGTGCACACCTCTGCAAATGGCGAAACGGTTGGCACACGCGTTAGCGCAACAGGTTATAACTGGACAACCGTAGGCGAAAATTTAGCATCTGGGCAAACTACAGAAGTGCAGGTTTTTAATGAATGGATTGCAAGCGAAAGCCATTGCAAAAACATTATGACAGCATCTTTTAAAGAAATGGGGGCTGCCAGAACGGATAATTATTGGGCACAGGTTTTTGCTTCTAAATAATTATTAGTTGTCATTTCGAGCGAAGCAAGCCGGTTTTCACCAGTAGCGCAACGCCTGCCCGTACAGGTGGGGAGAAATCTTTTCAAGTTAGATTTAGCTTCGCTGAGCACTGCGTGGTTCTCGACTCCGCTGCACTCCGCTCGAAATGACGATTATCTTCACATTAACTCCTTCAAGGCCTGATAATAGCGTTCATAATTTTGAGGGTCGGTATTCAAAAATAGAAATGGCTCAATAAGTTCCAGTTCCATCAGTAAAAATTCGCCCTTTACAAAAGTGCCATCAACGCGTGCATAGAGACAGTTTTTTGCAAATAAATCTATGTATTGTTGTGCTATGGCAATTTGATTTTTATCAGGGCTTTGCGGATGAACTGAACCGCCATGGGCAGGCTGAACCCTAAAATCGCCAGGTTTTGCCTGTTTAATCAAGGAATGGCTGTATACCCCATTAAAGAAAATAAAAGACCATTCTCCATTTTCGAGAATTTCGGGCAAAAAGGGTTGTACAATAAAGTCTTCTTCCTGCAACAGCTCATTTAGCTTTTGGTTTACTACATCCACATTATCAGCTGTAACCTTGAAAGTATTTTTAGCCCCGCCGCTTACACAGGGTTTTACAATCAGTTTATCTACCCCAAATTTCCCGAAAAAATCGTTCAGTTTAACACTTTCCTGCTTGTGAATGAAGGTACTGGGAGTAATTTTTAAACCAGCCGCTTCAATTTCCTGCAGGTATAATTTATTTGAATTCCATTTTACCAACCCAATTGGGTTAAGCAACCTTACATTTAAATGTGCTAATTTTTCAAGCCAATGGTAAAAATCGGTTATGAGGTCAAAATAATCCCAGGGAGACTTTAGAATGGCTAAATTATAATCTTGCCAGTTAATTTCAGGATCATTCCAGATAACTTTTTCAATGTGCAATCCTTTCTCCTTTAAAAAATTTAAGAGTTTATCATCTTCGCTTTCAACAGTGGCGCTATCGTAAGCGCCTTTATCCAGATAGGTAACTAATGCAATATTCATGGCACAAAATTATAGCAAATTATGAATTTAACCGGTTAATATTTCGATTAAAACAAACTGATCTGATCGCTTGGGATTTTAAAAAGGTTGTGGTTTAGAATAATATCTTTAACATTTAAGCCATTTAAACGGCAGTGCAGCCTGAAATTGTCTCTGATCATTTGAGAAATATTACCATCCCCCCGCATTCTATCTCCAAATCTGCTGTCGTTTACATTTCCACCATGGCAGCTTTGTATCATGTGCCAAACTTTATCAAAACGATCAGGGAAATTTTTACGGAGCCAGTCTTCAAATATCTGCGCAATGGCACCATTTAACCGCACCACGGTATAGCCTGCTTTTATGGCACCAGCATTGGCAACGGCTTTTAATATTTTTGGAATTTCATGATCGCTTAATCCGGGTACGAGCGGTGCAACCATAACCCCCATAGGGATGCCCGCCTGGCTCAATTCTTCAACGACCCTTAACCTTTGCTTGGCAGTGGTGGTACGGGGTTCCATTACCTGCCTTAAGTCTTCGTTTAAACTGTTAATGGAAACATAAACCATGCAAAGGTTCAGCTTAGCCATTTCCTGCAAAATATCCTTATCACGTAAGATTAACGAGTTTTTGGTGATCATGCCAATGGGCTGTTTATAAGCCAGGGCAATTTCGAGCAACTGCCGGGTAAGCTTAAATTTTCTTTCGGCAGGCTGATAGCAGTCGGTATTGCCTGAGAGTGAAATGGTAGTGGCATCCCAGCCTTTTTTCTCTAAAAAATTTTTAAAGAGGGTAGGAGCATCCTGCTTTACAATAATTTTGCGTTCAAATTCTATCCCTGCGCTATAACCCCAGTATTGGTGCGAGTTGCGGGCATAACAGTAGGTGCAGCCGTGCTCGCAGCCCTGATAAGGGTTTAGGGAATAAGCCATGCCTACATCCGGGCTATCAACCTTATTCACAATGGTTTTCGAATGCTCAAAAATAAACGAGGTTTTGCGGTCGCTTTCCTCCCAATCGTCTATCCCTTCATCGTGTTCCTTTACATAAACATCCTTTAAAAATTTATTGTGTGGATTAACCTGAGCCCCTCGCCCTTTAAAATACTGTTTTTCTTCTCCGCTAATCATAGTTAAAATTACTAATATTTTTAGTAATTCTAATTATTGAAGAACACTACTTTTCCACAATTATAAAAATGCAGGTTTTACTTTTTAGGGAGTGGAATATAATCCATAGGTACCATATCGGCTACTTTTTCGTAAGCCCAGTAACCCTCAAATAAGAGCGATCTCGAATCGTAAATGCCACCGTTTTCGTAGAAACGAACACCTTCACCCGTTAAATTGGCTACCGAGATTTCATTTTCTGGCACATCCAAAGGCCTGAAGATCCAGAAACCAGTGTTAGAGTAAGCCAGGGATTCTTTTTCTTTGGTGTATTGGATCAGCAGGGCATCGGTATAACTCAGGTACTTTAAGTTTTGGTTGTAATAATGTACAAGTGTATCAGTTAGTACATCAGCCCGAGAAAATTTATCGATGGTGCGGGGCATTTCCTTCTGTTTGGTCCAGAAAGCGAGTAAAGCTGTATCTACTTTTCCTTTAGTTTGCCTGATACCTGTTTTTTCTGGTACCGCTTTTATCTTCTCCAGATTGGTATTAATTACATACTCCGGGTAACGGTTTGGATTAGGTACCTTAACCATTTTATTGATAATAAACCCTTCCTCCTGTGCTTTGTTGGCATAGAGCGAACGGAAAAAATGCTGCGAAGAACCATAATAAGCCACTTCTCTGGCTGCAACGTATTTCTTCTTTTTCGAAGCAGAGGCTTTTAGCTCTTCAAAAAACGGGTGACCGGAATAGTAAATAATGTGTGTACGCGAGTTATACTCAAAACGATCGAGCATATATTTCAGGCGGTAGCCCAGCGCTTTATTTTCTACAATCAGGAACTCTGTGGTAGAGACAGTTAAGGTACTTTTGGTAATATCGAAATCAACATTTAAAACCTGCGGATTCAGAATTTTACATTGCAGGGCATTCGGTGTTTTGCCAATAAAGAACTCTTTAAACTGGTTAATGTATTTCTGCCGGTTGGGATCGGCCCTAACAGTTACCTCATCAAGCTGGGCAACATTTTCTTTTAAAACAAGCTCAACTTGCACCGATTTATCAGATATGATTACGCTTTTGGAATAAGGTAGGTAGCCCACAATCTGCACCAGCAAATCATAACTACCTGGTTTGAGGTTGGTCAGCTTAAAACGGCCGTCGTTATCGGCAACAGTGGCAATTTTATACCCGCTTAAATAAATACTTGCACCGGGTAAGCCATCTTTCTGATCGCGCACCAAACCGCTGATCGTGTAGGTGTTTTGTGCAATAGCATTAGCGCCCCAGATCAGGAATATTAGCGACACTAAAAGGCTTTTAATCATGGAGACGAATGTAACCAAAAGGCTTAATATTTATTAAAAAGCAAAAATATTTTTAACAATTTTAACACTTAACCACGGCTTTTTTACGGTCGTGGTGGCAAATAATCCATAGGTACACTGTCTGCGATTTTCTCCCATGCCCAATAGCCCGAGAAAAGCATCGACCGTGGGTTATAAATACCTCCGTTTTCGTAAAAATAAACCGGTGCCTGCTGTATCGTAATGGTTGATACCTGATAACCAAAATAGTCGGGTGGTCTGCTAATAGAAAAGCCAAGCTTGCCTGTAAAGGTAGGGTCTTCACTTTCTTTGGAGTAAACCACATAAAGCTTACCGGTAAAGTTCATTTCTTTAATGGCACTATCAGGTGTTAAGTGGGCCAGGGTATCCTGAAGTACAGGTGCTTTGCTCAGTACCGAAATTTCTTTAGGCAAATTTTTCTTCTTGATCCAGTAATTTAACGAATCGCCAACAGTGAGGTGGACGTTACCGGTAAAAGTTTGTGCCTGGGTAAAACGCTTAATGTTTGCATTAATCAGGCTATCCTTAGGCTTATCACGATTCGGAATACTTTGTAGTTTATTGATGATAAACCCTTCTTCAGTAGCTTTTTTATGGTACAATGATTTGAAAAAATGCTGTGGCGAACCAAGATAAGCGGTTAAACGCATTTTATCCCAGATTTCTTTTTTACGTTTCGATCCTTTTAAATCTTCATATGTAGGATAACCCTGATAATAAATGATATTGGTTTTGCGGCTGTATTCGAAATTATTAACTAAGTATTTGATCCGGTAGCCGAGTGCTTTGTTTTCGATAATCAGAAACTGATTACTTTTTACCGTAAGCAAAGCATTATCCTTATCATAATCGATAATGAGCACATTGGGGTTAATGAGTTTACACTGTGCTGCATTTGGAGTTGTACCAATAAAAAAATCTTTAAATAATGCAATGTAATAGGCCCTGTTGGGATCTGGTTTTATGGTTACTTCTTCCAATTGGGTAACACTTTCTTCAAGGAGCAGATCGAGCCTTATATCTTTATCGGCAACCACTACATTTTTATTGAGCGCTTTATAACCCAGTAGCTGTACCAGGATATCGTAGTTTCCTGGCTTTAGCGGAAGTTTATAAGCCCCGTTATTATCAGAAGAAGTGGCAATTTTATAGCCACTTACATAAATACCGGCTCCGGGTAATACTTCTCCACGTTTATCCTTCACCACACCAGTAAGGGTATAGTTTTGCGCAGAACACAATGTGCCGGCCATAATAAGCGAGAGTAGAATTAATAATGATTTCATCGATTAAATATAAACTAATTGCTTAGTTTTAATAATGCTTAATGAAAAATTTTTTTCGTGTCGGATATTTTCTATCTGGCACAGTAATCAATCCTGGAAAGCTTTTACTGTAAAAACCTAATGGCTTACAGTGGATTAAACGGTTAATGACTAATTATGCCAATAGCTCTTTTGCGTTTTCAACAGCCGATGCTCCAGGGTTTTTACCGCTCAACATTTCGGCAATAATGCCAATGCGCTCTTCCTGCTTCAATTTACGAATTCCTGTGGTAGTTTTTCCACTATCTTCGTGTTTATGTACAAAATAATGCGATTCGCCTTTGGCTGCAATCTGTGGCAGGTGGGTAATGGAAATTACCTGCATGTTTTTGCCCAGGTCGGAGATAACTTCACCAACTTTTAAGGCTGTTTCGCCCGAAATGCCGGTATCAATCTCATCAAAAATAATGGTTGGGAGCGAAGTATGCTGAGCCAACAGGGCTTTAATGGCCAGCATTAACCGTGATAATTCACCTCCTGATGCCACTTTACTGACCGGGGCAGGAGCCTGACCGGCGTTGGCCGTAAATAATAAGTTGATTTCATCTAAACCATCTTTATTCAGTTCGGCGGCTACTTTCTGGTCTAAAAATAACCTGGCATTCAGCATGCCTACTTTTTTGAGGGTAAGGCCGGTTTGTTCTTCAACCAGTTTAATGGCTTTTTTTCTATTGGTGCTTAATTGCGTAGCTTTTTGCTGCAGTTCCTGCTGAAGCTGCGAAATCTCTTTTTGAAGTTTTTCGATATGTTCATCAGAAGATAAAAGCTGGTTCAGGTTATTTTCAAGTTGTTGCTGAAGGGCCAAAAGCTCGGTGTTATTGGCCAGGCGATGTTTCTGCTGAAGTGAATAAAATAAATCGAGTCTCTGGTTTACGATTTCCAACCGATCGGCGCTGTGCAATGTGTTTTCTTCAATGGTTGCAACTTCATCGGTAATGTCTTTAATCTCTATAATCGACGAACGCAATCGCTCATACAATACATTAATGGCAGGATCAAATTTTTCTATTCCTTGCAACTGTAACGACGCTTCTTTTAAAATCTGCAAGGCCGATGGTTCGCTTTCGTTAATTAAACCTGAAGCGGTAAGCAGTGCCCTTTTTATGGTTTCTGCATGTGTTAGGCGTTCCAGTTCCAGTTCCAGTTCTTCCTGTTCACCTTCCTGTAATTTAGCTTGCTCCAATTCGTTAAACAAAAATTGCTCGTAATCCTGTTTATTTCTGGCTTCGCTCGCTTCGTTGATTAGTTTTTTTAACAGGTTATTGTCTCGCTTTAATTTTTTAAATCCGCTGCGGTAGTCATCCAAAAGCGGCTGGTGACTGGCCAGTGAATCTACAATCAATAACTGAAAATCGGTATCGTTAATTTCTTGTGTAGCGTGTTGCGAATGGATATCGATCAATTTTTCGCCAATCTGTTTTAAAATGGATAAGTTAACCGGGGTATCATTAATAAATGAGCGCGATTTCCCATCAATCGAAATTTCGCGGCGTAACAGGCTTTCTCTAGAAAAATCGAGATCATTTTCTTCAAAAAATTCTTTCAGGTTCTCGTCGGCCAGCGCAAAACTACCCTCAATCACACATTTTTTATCCTGGTTAAAAAAGTACTTACTTTCTGCCCTTTGGCCCAAAATTAAAGATAATGCACCTAGAATGATGGATTTCCCGGCACCGGTTTCGCCGGTTATAATGTTTAAACCACGATCGAATTCAATATCGAGGCTATCAATTAATGCGTAATTACGTATAGAAAGTTTTTGAAGCATAGCTTTGCGAAAATACTAAAAAGATATTTCAACATTCAATGCAAAACAAAAACAGCGAAGAATAATCTCTTCGCTGCTCAATTAAATTTGTGTGGTTTAGCTTCTTTTATTTAATTGCAATATTGATGTTATTATTATCCAATAGATTGATATTGTCAGTTTTGATAAAAGTTTTCAATGCCAGCTGGTCGGCAACTTTAAAATTGGTGTCTTTATACGTTACCAGGGCATTTTCTGTATTTAATGCTTTAACCGGGCTGGTGAAATTCTTGTTGTTGTAAAGCATCACAGCCGGCATTACATAAGTGCCTTTATTGCCGCCTTCAACTTTTTCCTTTTTTTCAATCTTCTCCTTTTTTTCTATCTTTTCTTGTAGCTCTTTTACTTCTTTATCAAACTTTTCTCTCAGTTTTTTATACTCTTCGGTTTGTTTTACTTTGTTGTTGCTGTTTTCGAAGTATAGGATATGGGCATCTCTGTATTTTTGACCCAGAGAATCGGCGCGGACGGCTGATAATCTCGCTAGATCACCATTTAAGGCACTTAACTTAATGTTTTCGATCTGCGCCCTAAATTCAGGCGTGTTTACTTTCGCAGCAACATCTTCACCCATTTTCTTCCATTTGGCCTGTGCTTCTGGAGAACTGAATTGTTTAGACATGTCTTCAGCCATTTTTTTCCATTTAGCCTGCGCTTCTGGTGAGTTCATTCTCTTTTGCATATCCTCTCCAAATTTTTTCCATTTGGCTTGCGCTTCAGGCGAGTTATATTGTTTGGCAATATCCTCTCCAAATTTTTTCCATTTGGCTTGTGCTTCTGGTGAATTATATTGTTTGGCGATATCTTCTCCGAATTTTTTCCATTTGGCTTGTGCTTCTGGCGTGTTATATTGTTTAGCTATATCATCCCCAAATTTTTTCCATTTAGCCTGTGCTTCAGGCGAATTAAACTCACGGTCTATTTTAACCCTGAATAACGAATCTTTGAATTTAAAGCCACTATCCATCTGGATTCTGAAAGCATTCCTTCCTCCAAAAAGTTCGTCCCTGTAAAAATCTTTGCGGATACTATCCGGCATTTCTTTTACTGAGTTGTATTCGGTTTTATTGCCGTTTGCATCAACCGCAACAATTTTTATTTTACGTTTTTTAGTGGTATCGGTACAGAGAGTATGGTTAAAAGTTGGAGTTGAGGCAACAAATCTCACCATTTCCTGTTTGGCTGGTTTTTTGGTTTCTTTTTTCTTTTCTGTCGGATTGATCCAGGCTATAGAAAACAAGCAGGCTACACCAAGCGTTAGGGCTGCCATTTGTTGTTTGGCATTTAAATAATTTGTTTTCATGTTGGTTATTCTTTTAATACGTTGATATAAATTCTGGGTCTTGCCAGTTGCTGCCAATGCATAAGCAGGACTGTTTTTATCTTTAAGCAGTTCTAGTTTAAGCAAGGCATGGGCATAGTTTAGTGGTTTTCCGGTAATTTTAAGTACCAGATCATCACAGGCATGTTCGCGTTCAATATGGATAAATCGGCCTGCCATCCATACAAACGGATTGTAGAAAAGCAGGGTTTCAATGGCTGTTTTAATCAGATTTAGTAAAAAGTCGTTTCTTCTGATGTGAGATAGTTCGTGGATGAGGATCGCTTCTACCTGATCGTTATCCAATTGGTTTACCAAAGCCAAAGGAAACAATACAACTGGTTTTAGATAACCAATAACCAAGGGCACATTCACAATAGCCGACAAGTGGAACTGGATACTTTTTTTGATTTTAAGATGCGCTGTTACTTGTTCGAAAATTGCTTTCCAGCTTTCGGGAATGGCGCTTAAGCTATCTTTTTTAAGTTTAGCTAACTGATTGTAGCCTTTAGCAATTACAAAGAGTTGAAGCAAAATCCCAATGATATAAAAGGCTACTACAATTGGGAAATACTGCTCGGCCTTACTGCTAAAGCTGGGGGGCAGGTTGTTGAAATATTGATAAACCTGGATATTTTGTGCATTGATTGCAGGTGCCTGGTTATTGGTGCTCAGCATCATCTGACTAATAAAATTGTAGCCAAAACCAATAAACATTAAGATGATGGCACTAAAAGCTAGGTTGTGTTTGTGCTTTGCTGCCAGTTTAGGTAAGCTAAGCATTACGATAAATAACACACCGTAAATAATAGCACTTTGCCACAATGAGTTTAAAATACTCCAGCCAAATGCTTTGATGAATTGTTGTAATAAAGTTTCCATAATGGTGGTTTTAATTTTTTTAACGGGTTACACCCGAATAATCATTTCAATTAGGGAGCAATACCCTACACCGTTCAACCCTCAACTTTCGGCCTTATTTAAGGCTGTCTAAATATTTTTTAATTTCATCAATCTCATCTGCACTTGCGCTGTGGTTACCCAAAGCTTGCATTACCAATCTTGCTGCTGATCCATTAAATACATTGTCGATCATTTTGTTTACCAATTGTTTTTCGGTTTTATCCTGGCTAGCCAATGCTTTATAGATGTGTGTTTTTTGGTTAGTATCTCTTTCTACCATTCCTTTTTCATGCATAATCTGCATTAGCTTTAGGGTAGTGGTGTAGCCTGAGTCTTTTTTGTTCAATGCTTCATGCACTTCTCTTACCGTTGCATTCCCCTTATGCCAAAGCACCTGGAGGATTTCCATTTCGCCTTCTGTTGGTTTGATGTTGTTATTCGCCATATGTTACAGGTTGTACGAATTATTTCGTAATCAAATGTACGAAGATATTCGTAAGATCAAAATGTTTTAACAAAAATTTAACTATTGTACCGGGTTAAGTGTTTAAACGGGTTAATTGATTATAAGACGCAGGTGAGGGAAGAAAGTTGCATCTGGTGGAAGGTTAACTGTTTAAACTGGTTAATTGCTTAACTTTAGGAGCCTGGTAAAAGGTTAGTATGTTGAAAGTGTTACTAAACGGTTAACCGATTTAAACAATTAACCATTAAGCTAGTTTTTCTTTAACCCTTCATATTTGCCAATGTTTGCCGGATCGATTTCTGCCAGCATATTGTAGGCTTTTAAACGTTCCTGTACATTCAGTTTGGCCAGTACATTGGTTACTTCTTCGGCTTTTGAGGCGAAATAAACGTTAGGGAAGATAGAACCCAGTTTCTGTTTATCCATTTGTTGCAGGGCAGGTAGGGCAGCCACAATTTGGTTCAAACCTTTTTCGTTATCTGTTAACTGATCCAGGCCGCTTAAGTGGTAACTATAAATAAAGCTCCGTAGTTCGCTAAAAATGGGGTTTAGCACATTCTCGTTAAACCAGAAACGGTTGCGTAAACCGTCAGCTGCTTTCCAGCCGGTATTGCCCGAAGCCTGCGCCAGGTTAATGATATTTTGTGCTTTTTTATAGAAAGGAGTGCCACCCATTTTGCTAAAACTGTCTTTATCCATACCGATAACGGTATAGGCATAGTAGGTGAGGAGTGCACTGATATTAGAAATATAGTTCTGATCAGAAAAATCGATGGTAGAGCCATCCAGATAATTGAAATCGAAGTTTTTATCGCTCATGTTCAGCAAGGTGCTATTATACGAACTGTTAAAAACCGGACGACTGCTCTGAATCTGAGCTTCGGCCGTATATCCCGATCCACCATCCCAGGAGTTGATGGTGATGATGAAACTACAGTCGATACGCTCTTGCGGCTTGTAAGCTTCGTTACTGAATTTGTTATTATTTAAATAATCGCGGATTGTTTTTTGAAGGGCATCAAGCGTTGGTCTGCTAATGTTCGACACCTGGGGAGCCAGTACAGTTACACGCGCATTTAATTCTTGCGCCTGTAGTTTACCAAAGCCGGTTAGGAATACCAACATCCAAAAAATCCTTTTTATCATTTTGCAATTTTTAAAATAGCTGAGCAAATATCTTTAGCAACATCGGCTTTAGCTTTCATGTCGAAAACACTACGTTCTAAAGCCTTGTTAAAAATAGTAATTTTATTGGTATCTGATTTAAAACCTGCGCCCTTATCGTTTAAAGAATTTAAAACTACCAGATCGAGATTTTTCTTTTCCAGTTTACCTTTGGCATAATTTTCTTCATCGTTGGTTTCTAAAGCAAATCCAACCAGAATCTGGTTTTCGTTTTTTGCTTTGCCCAGAGTAGCCAGTATATCAACCGTTTTTTCGAGTTCGAGAACAAGATTGCTATCTTGTTTTTTGATTTTGTGTGCCACTACAGTTTTTGGCCTATAGTCTGCCACGGCAGCGCACATTACGGTAATATCAGTTTCAGGGAATACCAATAAGCAAGCGTCGTACATTTGTTGTGCACTTACTATATCTGTCCTTTTTACAGTTTGACTCGATTTTTGAGCTGTTGGTCCTGCTATTAAAGTTACATCAGCACCTAGTCTGGCCAGTTCATCTGCCAGGGCAAAACCCATTTTACCTGAGGAATGGTTGCCTATAAAACGAACAGGATCTATTGCTTCGTAAGTCGGTCCGGCTGTTACCATTACTTTTTTGCCGTAGAGTGGCATCGATTTTTTGATCGCCTCATCCAGAAAAGAGATAATTTCTTCAGGCTCTGCCATACGACCTTCTCCATATAAACCGCTGGCCAGTTCACCGCTTCCGGGTGCAATTACGATATTGCCGTAGCTGTTAATTTTTGCAATGTTGGCCTGTGTGCTTTCGTGTTTCCACATGTCTAAATCCATTGCCGGGGCAACATAAACCGGGCATTTCGCCGAAAGGTAAACTGCAGTTAGCAGATTGTCGCAAATTCCGGTAGCCAGTTTGGCCAGGGTATTGGCGCTAATGGGGGCAATGATGATCAGATCGGCCCATAGGCCCAATTCTACATGATTGCTCCATACACCGGTTTCCTCTTCGAAATACTGGGTATAAACGGGGTTTTTAGAAAGCGTAGCAAGGGTAAGTGGTGTTATGAAATTAGCACCATCAGGGGTAAGGATAACCTTTACGTTTGCACCAGCTTTTACAAGCAACCGAACCAGAAAGGCCGATTTATATGCTGCGATGCTGCCGCAAACGCCAAGGATTATATTTTTATTTTTTAGCATAATGCAGAGTACATAGGGCATGGAGCATAGAGCGTAATGCTAAAAACGCTTTGCTCTAAACGCTATGCGCAATGCTTTTACTTTTGTTCTTTAGCAGGATTCCTGTGATAAATTTTCTCGTTCAAAAATTCATCAATAGCAACTAAAACAGGCTTAGGCATACGTTCGTAATGCTTGCTGATTTCAATTTGCTCGCGGTTTTCGAAAATTTCTTCCAAATTATCGTTGCTCGATGCAAATTCTGCTAATTTACCGTGTAACTCCTCTTTAACGTTGTTCGAAATCTGATTTGCTCTTTTAGCAATTACAACTAAAGATTCGTATAAGTTATCTGTAGTTTTATCTAAATCGTGTACGTTTCTGGTAACTGTAGTGTTTGGTACAGCAGGTTTGTTAGTATTCATGTATTACTTGTTTTTAATATCCGTTTTATTTGTTGCAGCAGTGGTATCTTTTATTTTACCAGCTCTGATCAGCATTTTCTTGTATTTTTCCTGTTCAGTATTATACAAGGCAATTTCTTGTTTGGTAGTCACAATACCTGCTTCAACATCATCTTTCAGTTGTTTGGCATCTTTGGTATATTGGCTTTCAGGATGGTTTTCGGTAAACTCAGTATATAAAGCCAAAGCTTCATTGTAACGGTCTTCCTGGCGATAAACCAAACTGTTTTTAGCATATAAATATTGTGCCTTAATCATTAGGAAATCCATTTCCTCGGCATATTTAATATCCGGGTAATCTCTTTGCGCATTTTTTAAAGCAATAACTGCAGCTCTGTAATTATCGATATTACTAGGACCGGTAGTTAAATACATTTTAGCATTTTCAAAAGCCTTATCTTCCAGTTTACCCCTTAAAGTGGCAATGTACTTGCCGGCAGCAGCTGCACGGTCGCTGGTAGGATATAAGTTGATAAAAAGCTGCAAAGCATCAATCGCCTTATAAGTGTTTTCCTGGTCTAAAGAGAAATTCGGCGATTCTAAATAGTAGCAATAAGCGCCCATATACCTTGCCTCTTCAGCATTTTTACTTGCAGGATAAGTATCTGCAAAGCTTTTAAACTGGTATCTGGCTGTAGTATAATCACTTAATCTATATAAGGTATAAGCATAATAGTAGTTCAGATCTTCAGCTTCTGCACGGCCACGGTATTTCTGAGAAAGGTCCTCAAAAAGCACCAATGCTTTACTGTAATCCCTTTTATTATACAAACGAAGCGCCTCCTGGTATTTTTTACCTACGTCGTTACTCGCCCTCAATTTCTCGAAACGACTTTTACAACCCGCCACACCCAAAGCGGCAACAAATACTAAAATAATTAAGTGTTTAACTTTAAACATTCTGCAAAGATAATTAATAATACGATAACATCAATAAAAACAATTCGCCACTAAGCTATGCAAAGCAATTCAGTACAAATAAAGAGTTAACAATTTTTAACATATATATAGTGTGGTTCGTAATGCGGTAGCTTATTCTTTTCAGGTATTGCTTTTATATATGCTTTATATAGTATAATTCATTTTCCTTTATTTAAAAAGCAATGTCTGTACTACTAATAAATGCCTGTACTACTATATAGGTATGTTCTCGTCCTTTGCTTCAAATCCTCTCCCGATTGAAATATCGGGATGTGGGTTTTTCACTCCGGCCAGGTTTAGGTGGTTGGGGCGGTGCAAGACAGGTCATCATAGCACGCAAAAAGCAAAAACCGCCTTCAGACCTTAATTTCCTTAACTGCTTAATGATGAAAAAAAGCATAGTGCATGGAGCTAAGCGCCTATAATAGTGGAGATGGCTTTGCGTGCTCTGTGCTTTTCTTCGCGCCCTCTGTGGTTAAAAAGCGGCTTGCAAACCTTTACCAGTCAGCCAAAGCGCCAACTATTCCACTACTTATAATATTATTTCCTGCTGTAAACCATTAAGTTAGCCTAATATCCCCAAAAAATCGATAAAAGGATTTGTGCGGGTTATAATTTTTCCTACCTTTGCA